>JAEWYJ010000312.1 GCA_023395695.1 Bacillota bacterium
ATACAAGCCAAAGAAAAGCTTCTTCGGTTAATATCTACTGCAAAAAGCGCACAGGCCAACCTGTGCGCTTTTTTGTGGTGCTGTCAACCGTGCAACACTGCCGCCTGCCCGCGCAACTATTTGCTGCAAGTCCGCCTTGGATAAAGCATTGCGATTTTCATCCATATTTCTTTTCACTCCTTTTTGTGGTATACTGTATTAAAAATTTCGGGAGGGTCTGTTGTGATACGTATGAAAGTTATTGAAGTAAAATCAAATGTTGCCGCTTCAAATTCACCTGCTTATGCGAAATTCAAAACAGAAGAAATAGCAAAGGTTGAGGAGTTTATTGCCCAAATCGGCTATGATAGCATCAGAAACATTGTCGTCTCTGCTCCAAACCCCACTTTTTCTTACTACTCCATCTTCTACGAAGACGGCCAGCCCTACACCCCCCGCGTCGAATCAGACGCGCCTAAAAAGAAAGGCTTCTTCGGCTGATACCCGCTAAAAAGCGCACAGGGCAACCGTGCGCTTTTTTTTGCTTCATCACCTGCTGCAAGTCCGCTTTGGATAAAACCTTGCTGTTTTCATCCATATTTTCTACTCCTTTTATGCTATACTGTTATAAAAAACTGGGGGGTTCCAATATGATACGCGTGAAGGTTATTAAAATAGACTCTAAAATAGCTGCCTCAGATTTGCCTATTTGTGAAAAAGATAAAAAAGAAGAAATTACAAAACTCGAAAAGCTTATTGCCCAAATTGGTTATGACAGTATAAAAGATATTATAGTATCAGCACCTGGAGCCCCGTGCTCTTTTTATACTATTTTTTACGAAGACGGCCAGCCCTAATCCTGTCCGCCGCTCGGGCTTTCTCTCAATACTTATCCAAAACCGTAAACCGCTGCCCGCCCGCGTGCCGCGCCACCAGCATGTGGTCGCCGGGCGTTATATCCAGTGCAATGGTCACCGGCACGTCGGTCAGCTTAATGCTGCGCACCGTGCCGCTGCCCACAATCTCAACGCCCTCGCCCTCCGTAAGCTCACAGGTCATTTTGCCCTCAATTTTGCGCATTCTGGCCGGAATATGCACCATATCCGGCGGCACATCAATCGGCAGCGCGTCAATGCGCAGCGCATTGCCCAACCAGGTGGCGTAAATAATGTCGCACGGACTTTCGGTTCGGATGGCCTCCCGCGCAATATGCTTAATAAAACTGATGGTATTCATAAAAAACAACCCCTTCACCGCTGATAAGCGGCATATTTTTATATTTTAATGCATAGACTGTATAAGCTTTACGCCGTGCGCCGTTTGGGACAAACCCTCTGCGCGCGACAGCGCATTTTGTCGAAGCCCTCTGTTTTGGCCGTCACATCCTGTTGTAAAGTCATAGCTTTTGTCGTACTGTGCATTTTTTTGACATAGATTTGTGCAAATTAACGTTGCATTTTTCACCTGAATGACGTCTTGAATTCGCGCGGCATGTCATGTTTTGTCGAAATTCCGACAAAACCGGCGGCAGGAGGCGGCATTTTGCCCGCCCCCTGCCCCTTTTGCATCAGAACCGCTCAATAATATCAAAATCGTCAAATGAGAACGCGCTCTCATTAACAATCGCGTCGTCGGAGCTGTCGTCCAGCGCGCCAAAGCTCACCGCCTCAAGCACCACGTTGCGCAGCACCACCTCGCACCGGCCTTTTCCGGGCGTTTCGGCGTAGTATTGCAGCGTCAGCTCGGGGTAGCTGCCGCCGTTCTGGTACTTTTTCATTGCGTCAATGAACGCGGCGGTTGTGTGATAATACGAAACACTGCCGCTGCCGGTTAATCCCCGCGCGGCGTTCTGGGTCATCACCTCGCCCAAAAAGCGGCGGCTTTCCTTGGTGACGTCAAGCTGGGCCGAAATTTTCGCAATGCGAAGCGCGGGCACCACGCCGCCGTCCAGCGTCACATAGCCGTTGCCGTCGTGTCCTGTGGGAATGCGCGAAAGCTTAATCTTATCCATCGTCTGCTCCTCCTCTTATCGCACGCGAACGGTAATGTTCGCCTTTTCCATGCTGTCCACCGGCTTAATGCGCAGGCTCACCACAACGGTGTCCTTGTCCGCGCCGGCGGCGACGGTCACATCGTCGGCCTCAAATTCTTCAATGGCGTTCTGCGCCTGCAGTGCGGTCATATAGTCGCAGATGCTCGCCTTAAAGCGGTTGCGCCCGCCCGCGTTGTTGTGCTCGGCCCCCGCGAATGACGCGTCAAACACCGCCTTAATGTCACCGCATACCCCGTCGATGACGCGCAACACGCGGTTTTTGGCAAAATCCTTCTGTTTTTGCACCGTGTAGGTCACAAGCGTGTTGATATCGCTTTCGACCTTGGCCTTGCCGTTGTTAAAAATAAAGCAGCCCAGACCCTGGTTCTTATAAGTCAGCTGCTGGGAGCGGGTCAGCTTTTCGGTAACGTTGTCTGCGCCGTCGTAGCTGTCGTAGGTCAGCGATTCGTTCACAGACGCCGCCGCTGTCGCCCCCGCAACCCAGGCCGAGGCCATGTTCGCGTCAATGCGCGTGCCGTCAACCAGCACCACACCGTTGGCAAACGAGATAATACCCTCGCAGTCGGCGGGAAAGCACCCCACGCAGGCCTGAATAAACTTGTCCTCGTCGTCGCGCTCGCGCCGGACGTAATCGACCAGCTTCTGCTTAATGGCGGTGTTGTCGCCGGTGTAGGCAACGGTCTGGAACGCCTCGGTTTTAAGCGCCTCCAAAAAAGCGTCGTACGCCGTGCCGGCCACCGCGCCGTCGCTGCCGCCCGAAAGCGTCACAGTGGCGGCGGCAAGGTCCCCCTCGCCCGAAAGCGTTACAAAATCGTTGGCCTTAAAAGCGGCGGCATCTGCCACCAGCTGGCTGTCCGCCACGCTGCTGCCAACAAAGGTCTTAATCTGCCACAGATCGCCCTGCTTTGCCACCGTTACGCTGAGATTGTTGCCGCGGGCGCCCTGCTTTGCCGCTGTCGCGGTCAGGTTTTCGCCCAGCAGTGCCGTCGCCCGCACACCCCCGCTGCACAGGGGGTAGATCAGCGCTTTGGCGGCGCGCTTCATAATCTCGCGGACTTCAATCACTTCGTCGAGTGCGCGCCCCAGCTTGGAAAACGCCGCGTCGTCGGCGTTTAACGTCAGGAGCTGCCCCTCCTCATACCAGTCAAGCGGCAACGCAATAGCCGCCGTACCTCTGGCCCCCGCCTCAATGGCGAGGGTTTTTTCGCTGTAAACATTGATGGTTGCGCCTGTCAGTTGTGCCATAATTTTGTCTCCTTTTCGTTTTATAGAACTATTTCACTAAAGTATCAAGGTGTTTCTTAAAAGCCGAAAATGACGGAAAATGCGCTTACAAAGTCCAACCCAAGGCAAAAAATGCAGGCATACCGGCTTTGTCCCGCGTATTTTAAACGCCGCAATGGGCTTTGTGCCTAGAGCGTGTATGCAAACCCAAAGGTTGTAGTAAAAGTGGATAATATGGTAAAGTTGAACCATGAGACGACATGAGTTAAGCGAAGAACAATGGAATAAAATAAAGGGATTGCTGCCACCGGAAA
>JAEWYJ010000074.1 GCA_023395695.1 Bacillota bacterium
AAGTAAGGCCGGGCCGGCTACAGGGCGCTACCCCACGCCCATGGGACGGCGGCAAGCCTTTAAATAAACAGCGACATATCAGACTCTTCGGCGTTGGCCAGCATGGCGGCTGCACCCGCCAGTTTGACGCCGCCAATCAGCTCCTGCTCCGTGATGCCCATGACATCCATACTCATTGCGCAGGCGACCAGTTCAACGCCGTTTTCCTGTGCCAGACGGATTAAATCCTCCAGACTGTCAACATTTTTGTTCTGCATGACGCCGCGTATCATCCTGGCGCCCATGCCGCCCATGTTCATTTTGGAGAGACCGAGCTTTTTGCTGCCCCGAGGCATCATGATGCCGAACATTTTAGACAGCAGGTCTTTTCTGACGCTAACCTTTTCGGGCCGACGCAAAATGTTGAGCCCCCAAAAGGTGAAGAACATGCTGACCTTGCGACCCATTGCGGCTGCCGCATTGGCAATGATAAATGACGCAATAGCCTTGTCGAGGTCGCCTGAAAAGACGATAATATTTTTCTTATCCCGGCTGTCGCCTGCTGCAGCCGGCGGCGTTTGGCCCTTTTGAATTTTAGCCGTACTGATGCCCTTGCGGCTTTCAAGTCCTAAAAGAACATTGCCGGTCCGGCGGCAAAAGCCTTCAAGATCGCTGGCAAAGGCCGGGTCACTGGTGGAAATCTCGATAATATCGCCGATTTTGGCGTCATTTAATGCGCCGGACAGCTTGACGACAGGCCCTGGGCAGGACAGACCGCAGGCATCGACGAGAATGACGTCACCGGTACAGGACTGGGGCTTGCAGCAGTTGGACTGCACGCCTGCGGCCAGTGGCTGGGGCCGCTTGCCGTAGATTGAATCATACAGGCGATAGCCGCCGCCGATTACAGTGGCACCAAAGCCGTTTTGGGTCAGAATTCGGGCGGCAATATAGGCCCGAAGCCCGATCTGGCAATTGATATACACCGGTTTTTGCGCATCCAGCTCATGCAGGCGTTCCCGCAGCCGGGTGAGGGGAATGTTAACGGATCCCTTTATATGGCCGCTTTTAAACTCGTCAGGGAGGCGGACGTCCAGCAGTATAATACTGCCGTCACGCGGCAATGCGTCAACATCGTGCCAGTGAAGCTGCTTCATTTTGCCGGTGCGGATATTTTCGATGACGAAGCCCGCCATATTGACCGGATCTTTGGCAGAGCTGTAGGGCGGCGCATAGCACAGCTCCAGTCTGCACAGGTCTGCGGCCGTCATTTTGGCGCGTATGGCGGTGGCCAGTACGTCGCAGCGCTTGTCAACCCCGTCGTAGCCGACAAGCTGCGCGCCAAGAATGCGCCCTGTTTCAGGCTCAAAGAGGGTTTTAACCGACATGTTTGCGGCGCCGGGATAATACCCCGCGTGGCTGCCCGAATAGGTAAACACTTTATCGTAAGCAAGCCCCAACCGCTTTGCCGTTTTCTCGTTGACGCCGGTGGAGGCGACGGTCATATCGAACACCTTGAGGATGGAAGACCCCTGCGTGCCGGGGTAGACGCTGGGAATGCCGCAAATATTATCCGCCGCGATGCGCCCCTGCTTGTTGGCGGGGCCGGCCAGCGGCACATAGCCTTTCTGCCCGGTGATGCTGTCAACAACCTCCACCGCGTCGCCCACAGCGTAAACATCGGGGGCTGAGGTGCGCATATGTTCGTCTACAATAATTGCACCGCGCGGGTTTAACGCAATACCGGCTTCCTTGGCCAACCCGGTTTCAGGCCGCACGCCAATGGCCATGATGAGCATATCGGTTTCTATATGGCCGCTATTCAGCTCAATTTGCAGCCGGCAGCCGTCGTCATGCATGCCCTTGACGCCGTTGCCCAGCTCCAGCCGCACGCCTTTGCTTTCAATGTGGCGGTGCACGTCGGCTGCCATGTCGGGGTCGATTGGCGCAATGACCTGATCAGCCATTTCGACAAGCGTAACGCACAGCCCGGCGGCGTGCAGATTTTCGGCCATTTCAACGCCGATAAAGCCGCCGCCCATTACCACGGCGCTGCGGGGCTTGTGCTTTTCAATGTATTCCTTTATTCTGTAAGTATCGGGGATGTTGCGCAGCGTAAACACCCTGTCGGAATCGCTTCCCGGAATGGGCGGCCGCAATGGCTCGGCTCCCATTGAAAGCACCAGCTTGTCGTAGCTTTCCTCGTAGCGGGCCCCGCTTTGCAGGTTTTGCACCGTCACCGTTTTGCTGGCGGTATCAACGGCTGTCACCTCGTTGAATATCCGTACGTCAATATTGAACTTATCGATAAAATCCTGCGGCGTCTGAACGGTCAGGGCCGATTTTTCCCTGATTTCGCCGCCGATATAATAAGGCAGCCCGCAGTTGGCAAACGAGACGTATTCCCCCCGCTCAAACATGATGATGCGGGCTGCCTCGTCAAGTCTGCGCAGTCTGGGTGCGGTAGAAGCGCCGCCCGCTACACCGCCGACAATCAAAACCTTTTGTCCTGTGGCCATTTTGCCGTCAATCTCCTTTCAACCGTGCAAACAGCGAGAGAAAGGGCTTCTCCCGCTGTTTATCTTTGCTTAAACATTCAGCATGCTTAAAATGGAAGCCTTGGGCTTGACGCCAACCGACTGATTGACCACCTTGCCGTTCTTGACGATAATCAACGTCGGTATGCTCATAACCTGAAACTGGCGTGCCAGCTCGGGCTGCTCGTCGACATTGATCTTGCAGATTTTTGCCGAGTCAGTCTCCTGGGCAATTTCATCGACGACCGGAGAAAGCATTCTGCACGGGCCGCACCATGTCGCCCAGAAATCGATAAGTACCGGCTTGTCGGACTCGAGCACTTCGGAATTAAAATTCTCTTTTGTTACTTTTAAAACTGCCATGATGATCGCTCCTTTAATCGGTTGTTGTTATGCTTATAATATATCGGTTTTACCCAAAGCTTTCTGTAACTCAATCACAAAGCGCTGTGTTTATGGCTGCGGTGTGGTGTTGCCGCGGCATTTTGCCTTGCAGATAAGCTGAGTCATAGTGCCCATCGGGCAGTAGACGCACCACGAACGCGACTTATACGCCAGCATAGTCACCAGCCCTAAAACCGTCGACGTCAGCATAACGCTGTAAAACCCAAACGCAAACTGCGCCACCCACGGCGCCACAGGCGCGGTATACGCCCAATGCCATGGCAGCCGGATGCTCCACAGCAGCGTCACAACCTGACGCAGGCTGCCTGCGCCCGAAAAAACCAACCAGGTGACGTTGAGCATATTTAAAAACATTGCCATAAAAAACGCCAGAAAGCCGTAGCGGAAATAACGGCTCCTCATCCAAACCGGAATATCTTTTTTGCGCGAAAAACCGAGCTGGTTCCCAAGCAAATCAAAAAGCTGCCCCCGCCCGCAATATTTGTTGCAATAGCTTTTATGCCCTGTCACAAGCGCGACGCCAAGCGGAATAAGAAAGCATAGCAGCCCCACCCATGCGAACAGAATATTGACAAAGCCCATTACAATGTAAGCCGCTGAAAATACCCACAGGTAGTTATACCAGTGCTTTTGTCCGCCCTTCATGCCCGCACCTCCATTCCGATAACTGAGGCCGGACAGGCCCGGGCACATTTGCCGCAGCCAACGCACCTGTTTGGGTCTATGACGGCAAAGCTGCCTTTAAAAATGCTGACCGCTCCCAGCGGACATACGGCAACGCAGCAGCCGCAGGCGACACAAGCGGTCTGGTCGACCGCCGCTTTTCTTTTTGCCCTGTTCAATCGCATGACCTCCTCCAGTATATGTCTGGTATTATAACAGCCTCAACAGCAGCCTTCTGTAACTCAATCACACAGACGTATGCCAACGCGCCGCATGCGGCACGTTGGAACAGTATATTTAAGGCTCCTCCGATTTAATTCCTGCGTGTTTACCGAAGGACGGTGCAGTGTTTGGCTGCTTTCGCTTTGCCGGCCGCCAAATTTTTTGCCGTAATCCGCTCCTGAATTAATTGGAGATTCGTTCAATCGGCTACAATTGCCCGAAAACACAGCGTTGCTGCATAAATTCAATTCCGTGCCGCTTAACGGCAGCGTATTTGGGTATCATGACAAATGAAAAATTATTTAAGAACCTTGAATATTCATGAAAGGTGCGTGATAACGGATGAATTATTTGAAATCCGAAAAATCACCTTATCTGCTCCAGCATGCGACCAATCCCGTGGACTGGTACCCCTGGGGCAAGGCTGCCTTTGACAAGGCGCAGGAAGAGGATAAGCCGGTTTTCCTCTCGATTGGTTATTCCACCTGCCACTGGTGCCATGTTATGGCGCACGAGTCGTTTGAGGATGCCGAGGTAGCGGCAGCGCTCAACCGGGGCTTTGTCTGTGTTAAGGTCGACCGCGAGGAGCGCCCCGACGTTGACGCGGTATATATGGCCGTGTGCCAGGCACTCACCGGCGCAGGCGGCTGGCCGCTGACCGTTGTGCTGACGCCGGAGCAAAAACCATTTTGGGCCGGCACCTACCTGCCTAAACACAGCCGGTATGGCACGCCGGGACTTTTAGACCTGCTTGCCGCCGTTACGCGGCAGTGGGAATCCGGTCGCGAGGCGCTGCTGGCGTCGGGCGAACAAATTGTCGCATTGCTGCAAGCACAAGAGCGGGACGCGTTGCCCGGCAGTCCCGATAAGGTACTGCTCACCCGCGCTCTGTCGCAATTTAAGCACAGCTATGACAACCACTGGGGCGGGTTTGGCCCGGCGCCTAAGTTCCCGACGGCGCATAACCTCCTGTTCCTGCTGCGCTACTCGGTGCTGGAAGGGGAAAAGGATGCCCGGGAGATGGCGTTGCATACCCTCTCTCAAATGCACCGCGGGGGTCTTTTTGACCATGTCGGCGGCGGTTTTTCGCGCTACTCCACCGATGAGAAGTGGCTGGTGCCGCACTTTGAAAAAATGCTTTACGATAACGCGTTGCTGGCGTTAGCTTATCTTGAGGCTTACCAAATGACCGCGGAGCCGCTGTTCAAAACGGTGGTTATCCGTACACTGGACTATGTTCTGCGCGAGCTGACCGACCCGCTGGGCGGCTTTTACTGCGGGCAGGATGCCGACAGTGGCGGCGTGGAGGGCAAATTTTACGTTTTTACGCGTGAAGAAATTATCGGGGTTCTGGGCGAAGCGGACGGCCGACGGTTTTGCGACTGGTTTGGTGTTACCGCGCAGGGCAATTTTGAGGGCAAGAATATTTTAAACCTGATAGAAAACCGCCGCTTTGGGGCGGATGGCGGACCAATGGCACCCCTGCGCCAAAAGCTGTACGACTATCGGTTGACCCGTGCGCTGCTGCACAAGGACGACAAGGTACTGACTGCATGGAATGGGTTGACAATTGTCGCGCTGGCCCGTGCCGGATGGCTGCTAAATGAGGAGCGCTATCTTGCCGCCGCAAAAAAGGCGCAGCTTTTTATCGCGGCGCAGCTGACCGATGGAAAAGGGCGACTGCTGCTGCGCTGGCGCGAGGATCAGGCGGCGCACGACGGCCAGCTTGACGACTATGCTTTTTATGCGCTGGCGCTTTTGGCGCTGTATCAGGCGACGTTTGATGTATATTATTTATCTGAAGCAATCGCCACAGCCCATCAGATACCGGCGCTGTTCACGGACGAAACGGGCGGCGGCTTTTACCGCGGCGCCATAGATGCAGAGCGGCTGATTGCCCGACCCAAGGAGGTTTACGACGGTGCGTTGCCCTCCGGAAATTCAGTGGCGGCGCTGGTGTTTTGCCGTCTGGCTGCGCTGACCGGGGAGGTCAAATGGCAGCAAGCCGCCGACCAACAGCTTGCGTTTGTCTGCGGTGCTTTAAAGAATTACCCCGCGGGGTATTGTGTCTCGCTGCTCGCGCTGACTCAGGCGCTCTATCCCGCGCAGGAGCTGATCTGTACCATGGCGGATGAAGACGGACTGCCGGCGCTTTTGGGCTTTCTGCGGGAAAATCCGGCGACGGGCTTAAATATTCTGGTTAAAACAAAGCAAAACCAGCAAATGCTGGCACAGGCCGCCCCCTTTACCGCCGATTACCCCTTGCCGACCAACGGCTGCGCCTATTACCTGTGCCAAAACAGAGTCTGCGCCGCGCCGGTGTTTTTGTTGGAGGATTTAAAAAGCAGGCTGTCGGGCAGCGTTGATTGCCCCACACAATCCGGAGGCTGAAAACAGGACGATACCGGCAGCCTGTTTTATGATTTGCCGCGTTATCGTCCCTGCCGGCCACACCGCATATCCGCGTTTATTTTCCCTTGTGCGCAATGCGAAGTGCTTGGCGCATATATATGGCGGCAAAGCGTTGCCCGGTACAACGCTTGCTTTGGGCGGCATAACAAAAGCAAGCCGCCTTTGAAAGGCGGCTTGCTTGCTTATCATTCCTGTTTTGCAATGGTGGCAATGCCTTATTCGGCGTATAACCTAAGGCCCACCAGTACGCAGCCCTCAAGATAGGGCAGCTTGTTTTCGTCCAGATAGCTTTTCAACGGTTCGCTTTCAGCACCGGGCTGAATCACAATGCATTTAAAGGGCTGTTTATTTTCCTTAATCAGCTGTAACCCCTTGACGGGATTGATGCACAGATCGATAATATCAATGTTGCCCTCGACAT
>JAEWYJ010000076.1 GCA_023395695.1 Bacillota bacterium
GGTCTAAAATTTCCTGAATTTCGCCCACCTCGGTCATCAGCGTGTCGAGTTCGTCGGCCGGGCAGTCCCCCATCTTGTCGTAGAGCGCCAGCATCTCGGCTTCCAGCGTATACATATGCGCAAAGGCGGTGCGCAAAATATCTCGGATTGTCTTTCCTCTCTCCAGACTGCTGTACTGGTCGAGATAGCCTGTCGTGATATGGCTGCACCAGGAAATTTCGCCCTCGTCGGGCGACCGCTTGCCGGTGATGATGTCAAGAAAGGTCGTTTTACCCTCTCCGTTCGCGCCCACCAGCCCAATATGCTCGCCCTTTAGCAGCCGGAACGATGCATCCTTGAGAATTTGCCGCGCGCCAAAGCCGTGGCTGACGTGGCTGACGTTTAGTATGCTCATACAGTCTCCTTAAAAATAAATCGGCCGCTCTGCCGTAAGCGGCGGCGCAGCGTTTACATAAATTGTAGTCGAATGCGGCTATTGTAGCATGTTTTTTCGCGTTTTTCCACCCTTATGCCTTGCAATAGCAGGCGCTAATTTTCAATAACCGCCAATTTTTATATTATTTGGCGCACAAAGCGTCTGTTTTATACTATAATAAAAGGATTACAATTGCAGATACAACCCGGTACGACTCCGTGTGACGCCGGGCGACAAGGAGAAGCCATGCTGTTATCCGCCGAGCAACTTTCTAAAAATTACGCCACCCGTCAGCTGCTACAAAACGCCTCGCTTTATTTAAACGAGCGCGACCGCATCGGTATTGTTGGCATTAACGGCACCGGCAAAAGCACGCTGCTGAAAATTATTGCGGGGGCCGAGCAGCCCGACTCCGGCACTGTTGCGGTCAACCCCAACCTTAAAATTGCCTATCTGCCGCAAAATCCGGTCATGGAGGATTCCCTCACCGTTTTTGAGCAGGTATCCAAGACGGTCGCGGCACAGTTTGGCGATATTGACGACTACGAGATAAAGGCGATGCTCGCACGGTTGGGGGTGCCCGATTGCGGTGTTAAAATCGGCACACTTTCAGGCGGGCAGCGCAAGCGCGCGGCGCTGGCGGCTACATTGCTCTGCCCGGCCGAGGTGCTGATACTCGACGAGCCGACCAACCATCTGGACAGCGATATGGTGGTCTGGCTTGAGCAGCGCTTGAGCCGCTTTACAGGCGGACTGATTATGGTGACCCACGACCGCTATTTTCTTGAGGACGTCGCCACCCGCATTGTGGAAATTTCGCACGGCGGGCTGTATACCTACGAAGCCAACTATTCTAAATTTCTGGAATTAAAGGCCCAGCGGGCCGAGATGGCACAAGCCGGTGAACGCAAGCGGCAGGCAATTCTGCGCCGCGAATATCAGTGGATAATGCGCGGCCCGCGGGCGCGCGGCACTAAAAGCCGAGACCGCATTGAACGGTATGACGCGCTCAATGCCCGGTCGGCCCCTGTATTTGACGACACGGTGCAGATGACGACGGCCTCCAGCCGACTGGGAAAAAAGCTGATCTCACTTGAGGCGGTCTCCAAGGGCTTTAACGGACAAGCGGTGATTGAAAATTTTTCCTACCATATTCAGCGCAATGACCGCATCGGTATTGTGGGGCAAAACGGCGCGGGGAAATCGACCCTCCTAAACCTCATTGCGGGACGCACCGCCCCCGACAGCGGCAGCGTGGACACCGGCGCCACGATACGGGTGGGCTATTTTACGCAGGAGGGGCGCGACATGAACCCCGCCCAGCGTGTCTTTGACTTTATCAGCGACATTGCAGGTGCGGTTAAAACCGACGAGGGAACCTTTTCGGCCTCGCAGATGCTTGATCGGTTTCTGTTTACCGCCGACCTGCAATATGCGCCCGTTGGCAAGCTCAGCGGCGGGGAACGCAGGCGGCTGTATCTTTTAAGCATCCTTATTGCGGCTCCGAATATTCTGCTGCTGGACGAGCCAACCAACGACCTTGACATTGAAACGCTGGCGATTTTGGAGGACTACCTTGAATCCTTTCCCGGCGCAGTTATCGCCGTCTCGCACGACCGCTATTTTCTCGACAGGGTAGCCGAGTCCATTTTTGAGGTAGCCGACGGCAAGGTAACCTGCTACACCGGCAATTACAGCGATTACGCCGAAAAAAGACCGTCCGCACAGCCGTCGGAATCAAAGAAAGAACCCGCCGCCCGCATGCAATCCCCGCGAGCAACCGCACAGAAGCCCCGCAAATTGAAATTTTCGTTTAAAGAGCAACAGGAATTTGACACGATCGACGGTGACATCGCCGCGCTTGAGACGCAGATAACGGCATGCGCCGCCGAGCTTGCGCAAACTGCCAGCGATTATGTTCGTCTGCAGGTGCTAACGGCCCAGATAGACGCCCTGAAGGCCGAGCTGGAGCATAAAACCGAACGCTGGGTCTACCTTAACGAGCTGGCCGAGAGAATAGACGCGCAATAATACCGGCTGTATCACACCCGGCCCCGCCCGCCGAGATGAGGAAAAACGGTTTTACAGTCCGGATAACTTGAAAGTTGCTTCACATCCTGATATAATTTATAGTATTATGTCGCACCAAAAGGAATGATAGCCGATGCATGACCCGTCAGAATCCTCGCTGGTCAATCAGCCAAAAACCAACCGCGGGCAGGAGACGCTCAACCGCATCTGCAGCGCCGCGGAGCAGATTTTTTTTGAAAAGGGCTATTATCAGACCGGCATCAACGATATAACCAGTCTGGCCAGCGTAAGTGCCGGTACTTTTTATATCTATTTTGAAAGCAAGCAGAACCTGTACGAATACCTGCTGCGGCAGTACAGTCATGAGATCCGGCTGCATATCAGCCGGGCTATTGCGGACTGCAAAACCCGGCGCGAGGCCGAGCGCGAGGGTCTGCGCGCGTGGCTTAACTTTATCGCCGAGCATAAATATGTGTTTAATATTACGTGGGAGTCGCTGTTTATTGACAAGCGGCTGTTCGACGATTATTATTCCTCGTTTGCCCGCTCCTATATCCGGCAGCTGAATGCCGCCAAAGAAAAGGGTGAGGTTCGGGATATTGACCCCGAGGTTTTAAGCTTTGCACTGATGGGGCTGGCCAACTTTATTGGCATGCACTGGATTATGTTTAAAGAGGCGCGCAACATCGACCATATTGTGGATGAAGCGATGAAGTTCCTCGACGGCATGTTTAATTAAAGCATTTTTACAGTCATCCCCCGGTAAAACAAGGCGTCTTGTTTTACCGGGGGATGACTGTAATTTTTATAACGTACGACTATAATTGCTTGGAACCGGCCTGCGCATGTGACTTTTACGCATTTTTTACCGGTACATGATGGAGCATTTTATATTCCTCCGTTAAAATCGTTCTAGAGCGTGTATGCAAACCCAAAGGTTGTAGTAAAAGTGGATAATATGGTAAAGTTGAACCATGAGACGACATGAGTTAAGCGAAGAACAATGGAATAAAATAAAGGGATTGCTGCCACCGGAAAA
>JAEWYJ010000126.1 GCA_023395695.1 Bacillota bacterium
AAAATGGCGCCGGCCATATCCACAGTCATAGAGGGCACTGAAATATCAATGGTTAAACCGGTGAGCTGCGCAATAGCATTAACATAAGAAGCGGCCATAATGTTGCCAATCTCTTTTAAAGCAGAGATTGAAAGCTCGTCCAGCTCATGAAAGCCGTTAAAACATCCGCCCAGCAGATCGTTGACTATTGCATGGGCAAAATCTTTTTCCAGCAAAAACATCATCATGCCGCTGACCTCACCTGAAATGGTCAGCATAATGCCCACAATCATAGTTTCCGGCCCGCCGAGCTCTTCGGCGACTTTTTCATAGTCCAGAACGTTTATGGTCGGCACGCTGATGTTAACCGGCTTTTGCAGCATGGCGGCCAACGACGTGGCCGCGTTGCCGGTGCCGATGTTGCCTATCTCTCTAAGTACATCAAGGTGCATCGCATTCAGGTCGCTGTAATCGTTTAATGCCATATAATTATAACCTCTTTCGTTTGCGAATCGTTAAAAGGCGGGCTATCTTAAATTATTGATCATTTCGTCAATTTCGTCCGCAGCCTGTACCACACGGGCATTCATTTGAAAAGAACGCTGTGCCTGAATCATGTTGACCATCTGGTCGCTCAGCTCGACATTGGAGTTCTCAAGAACGCCCTGTAACACGGTGGAGGTTGTATCGCCTGCTTTTGCGGCAACCGCCTTGCCAGAAATATCATTAGCCGTAAAGGAGCCGCCGTCGGCCGGTGTCAGGCCATAGGGGTTACGGAAGTGATACAGCCCAAGCCTCTCCGCCAAGCTGTCGGTAACAGGCGCACCGTTGTCGGCCAGCGTCAACGAAATACGCTTACCCTTGCCGTCCAAAACATGAGAGCCCTCTTGGGTTACCAAGTAGGCGCGCTTGCCTTCAATGCTGACCAGAAAATTGCCATTTCTGGTATATTGTGTTTCGCCTGCGGCATCCTCCACCGCAAACAGGCCCTCACCGTTAATGGCAAAGTCCAGCGTTCGGCTGGTGGAAAGGTAGCCGCCCTGCTTATACAGCAGGTTTACCTGACCAATGCGCGAACCGTGCCCGATCATATCGTAGCTCTTGGCGGCATCGTCCCCGCCGTCCGCATCTGCGGTTTGAGCAGCGGTATCGCCATAATTGCGGTGAATGTTCATGCGCGTATAAAGCAGGTTCTGAAAGGAAGCCTCCTGCGTTTTGTAGCCAACCGTATTAACGTTGGCAATGTTGTTTGATGTGACGTCCATATGCGACTGTGAAGCCAGCATGCCGGAAACGCCGGTATAAAAAGCAATACTCATTTTCAGCACCTCACCGATATCATAAAATCTAAGCTGCGCCAATCGTCGGCGATAATTATAACGAGGCTATGGTGGCGGATTTTTGCTCAATCTCATCAATCATCATCAGCGCCTTGCTGCAGCTTTGAAAATTGCGCTGTGTTTCCATCAGCAGGGCAACCTCGCGGTTGTAGTTGGTATTCGAGGCTTCGAGCAGCCCCTGCCCCACCCGCGGGTCTCCCACTTCTGAAAGGCCGGGGGTCTCGCCTGGTATTCCCGCGCCGCCCGGCGTCTGAAACAAGCCGTTCGGGAACTTTTCCAGCTCCGCTTCGGGGGACGCTGAGATTATTTGCAAACTGCCCAGGAGGCGGCCCTTGACGTTATAAACGGCCCCCTCCGAATTGACGGTAAAATCTGAGCCGTCAATTTTTAAGTCGCCGCGGGAGCCCTGCACTCTGCCCACGCCCGGCAGAATCAGATAGCCGTCCGCATCAATATCAAACTGCCCGTTGCGGGTCAGATATTGCCGGTCATTATCGCCCTTTACCACAAAGAAGCCTTCGCCCTGAACGGCTAAATCATAGGGGCGGCCGGTCGCCTTGACAAGGCTTTCGTCAAACTGGGTGGGGACATCCTCCACCACCTTAACCGCGTCGCCGGTGCCGACAAAGGTGCGGTTATAACCCTGCTGGCGCATCAAAAGCTCCTGCTGAAAAGTCGTGCTGACCACGCGCTCAGTCTTAAAGCCGGGGGTATTGGCATTTGCCATATTGTTTGCGATCACATTAAGCGTGCGTTGCTGCATCATCATGCCAGAAGCGGCTGTAAAAAAACCTGTTGCCATGCCGTTATACCTCCAAATAGTCGTTTAGATGGCTGCGAAGCCTTAAAATGGCTTTTGAACGGGCCTGGCAGACCCGGGCCTCGCTGACATTCAAAACCTGTGCAATTTCGTGAAGCTTTAAATGCTCGTAATAATAAAGCGAGATAACGAGGCGATCCCGTTCGCTTAGAGCGTCAATCGCATCCATAAGCCGCTGGCGCAGCTCACTGCGGATCAGCGATGCATCCGGCTGCTCAAAATCGCCGGCGGTATCGTCCGCACTGTTTTCGGCAGCGCTGCTAAGCAGCATTTCAAACGAGAGTAAAACAGAATTTGAAATCTCGCGGTAATGCTTATAAATAATCGTTTCCTCAACGCCGAGATAGTCGGCCAGCTCTTTGGCCGAGGGTACCCGCATCAGCTCGTTGGCCAACGCGTCATAGGCGGCGGTGATATCGCGCGCTGTTTTGCGTACCCGGCGGGGGAGCCAGTCCTGCTTGCGAATAAAATCAATGTTGGCGCACTTAATGCGGGAAAACGCGTACGCTTCAAAGCTGCCGCTTTTCTGTGGGTCAAAGCGTTCAATGCAGTCAATGAGCGTGATAATGCCGTTATTGACAATATCCTCAACCTCCGCATAAGAGGCGGTAACGCCGCGCATCTGCGCAGCCACCGTCTTAGCTATGTAGCTATACTGCATGACAAGGTCGTTGCGGAGCGAGACGCTGGGGGCCTTTAAGTAATTTTCCAGCAGGGTATGGGCTTCGGCTTGCTGTGTCTGCACAGCTTGTCACTCCCTTCGTTGGGAATAAGAATCAGGAGAGGGCAATATTGCCAAGCGCCTGTATCTGCACCGTACTGTCAATCTCGCTAAACGAGAGCACAATGACGTTGGGGTAAAACTGGTCAATCAATTTTTTATAGTACATGCGCACAATCGGCGAGGTCAGAATAACCGAGTGCGGCACCAGCTCGCGTATTTTATCGATCTGGGCGCCCGAGGCCGAGATAATGGACTGAATGGTCGCAGGTTCCAGCGCCAGATATGAGCCGGTATCAAGCTTTTTGACAGCACCCATAATCATATTCTCAATTTTGGCGTCGAGTGTAATGACCTTGAGCTGTCCGGCCTCGGCAAACTGATGCGAAATAGTGCGCTTTAGCGACTGCCGGACATATTCGGTCAGCATGTCCGCATCCTTAATGGACGCCCCGTAATCGCCGAGCACTTCGAGAATCGTTTCCATATCGCGGATGGGAACCCCCTCGCGCAGCAGATTACACAGCACCTTTTGCAGCGTTGAAACATTGACGATGCCGGGAATAATATCGCTGACGATTGTTTCGTTGGTCTTTTTAAGATTGGTCAGCAGGTTATTGACCTCCTGACGGGTCAGCAGCTCATAGGCGTGCTGACGGATAACCTCAGAGAGGTGGGTAATAATGACCGAGGTCGGGTCAATCAGCGTGTACCCCGCCAACTCGGCCTTAATCTTTTTATCAAGGCTTATCCATTTGGCCGGTATACCGAATGCGGGCTCAACGGTATCAATACCGTCTATCGACTGCACCTTGCTGTCGGGTGCAAGTGCCAGGTAATGGTCGATTAAAACGTCGCCTATCGCAATACGCTCACCCTTAAACTTAATGCTGTACTGATTGGGATTAAGCTGGCCGCTGTCCTTTAAGCGTACCGAAGGAATAACCATGCCCATCTCAATAGCGAACTGCTTGCGGAACATGACAACGCGGTCGATAAAGCTGCCGCCGCTGGCCTCGTCCACCAATGGAATCAGGCTGTAGCCAAACTCCAGCTCAATTGGCTCAACGTTGAGCAAGCCGTAGACGTTGTCAATATTTTTATAAAACGAAGCCTCGCTGGCCACCTCTTCGGTCGGGGCGGCACTCGCGGCGGTCGTTGCGGTCGCAAGAGCAAGCCTTTGTTGGCGTAAAATAATGGTACCTGTTACTATCAGTATAGCAGACACCAGAATAATCTGCAACGGCGGGAAGCCAATAAATGAGAGCGAAATCATGACGCAGCCGGACAAAATAAGCACAACGGGCTGCGACAAAAACTGTTTGACCACCTCGACATTAAGGTTCGATTCCGATGCCGAGCGCGTGACGATCATACCGGTCGCCATGCTGATTAACAGCGCGGGAATCTGGGACATTAGACCGTCGCCCACCGTGGCGGTGGAATAGAGCGACATAATTTCGCCAAAGGTGCCCACGTGGTTTAAAAACCCCATAAGAATGCCGCCCAGCAGATTGATAATTGTAACGACAATCGAGACGATGGCGTCGCCCTTAACAAACTTGGTGGCGCCGTCCATTGAACCGAAAAAGTCGGACTCGCGCTGGATTTTTTCACGGCGGTGGCGCGCCTGCGCTTCGTCGATAAGCCCGGAGTTCAAGTCGGCGTCAATAGCCATCTGCTTGCCGGGCATGGCGTCGAGCGTAAAGCGGGCCGCAACCTCGGCCACACGCTCAGAGCCCTTGGTAATAACCATAAACTGCACGATGACAATAATCAGAAAGATAACAAGACCGATGACGACATTACCGCGGATAACAAACTGGCCAAAGGTCTCAATAACCTTGCCGGCATAGCCGTTGTTGCCCAGAATCAGGCGGGTGGAGGAGATGGTCAGCGACATGCGAAAAACAGTGGTAATCAGCAGCAGTGCCGGAAAGATGGAAAATTCCAACGGTTCCTTAATATACATGGTCGTCAACAGGATAACAAACGAAATAGAGAGGTTTATAATAAACATCATATCCAGCAGCGCCGGATGCAGCGGGATAATCAACAACAAGATAATAGCGACAATGAATACCGCTACAATGTTGTTAAAGATGTTGCTTGTGTTTTTCAACTATTTCAAATCCTTCTCTTTAAGACTGTAAACAAAGGCCAGCACCTCGGCTACCGGCTGGTAGAACTTTTCGGGTATCTCACGGCCAAGATCCACCGCTTCAAAAAGGCCGCGCGCCAGAGGCTTGTTTTCCAGCGTGGTCACCTTGTGCGCCTCCGCGACAGAAACGATGCGCAACGCGACAAGATCAGCCCCCTTTGCGAGCACAATCGGCGCGCGGTCGTGGTCAGGGTCATAGGCAATGGCGACGGCGTAATGGGTTGGGTTACGTATAACCACATCCGCCTTGGGTACGTTCTGCATCATGCGGCTCATGGCCTGCTTGCGCTGCAGCTCCCGGATGCGGCTCTTAATAAGCGGGTCGCCCTCGGTATGCTTATACTCTTCCTTAATTTCCTGCTTGCTCATACGCAGGTTCTTTACGTACTCCCACCACAGGTAGGCGTAATCGAGAATGCCCAGCAGCAAAAACACGACGCCGGCGGTCAGCACAATAGACATAATAAAATCGCCGAACACACTTAAAGATTTGGTAATTTCCATATCCACAAAGGCGCGGAACCGAGGCAGAATGTCGACCAGCTTTTTATAGACGATGTAAAGC
>JAEWYJ010000152.1 GCA_023395695.1 Bacillota bacterium
AAAAAAAGTCCGGCCAAACCGCTCATGACGGTTTGGCCGGACTTTTTTAGGTGCGCAACTTAAAAGTGTTCTGCTTTGGCGGCGTATCAATATAAGCGCGCGGTACAAATCAGATGCCGCTGTTATAATAGTTAATCAGACAGCCCGAGGCGATAATCTGCTTCTCAGGCCCGGTCAGGTCACCGACCTGCACGGTAATTTCGCCGACCGCCCCGTCCTTGACCACATAGGCCTGAATATCCTTGGCGCCCGAAAGCAGCGCTGCGCGGATTCCTTTAACGTAGACATAGCTGTCAAGCGGAACGTCTGCGCCATCTCTGACCACAAACGGGATGATGCCCCAGTTAATAAGGTTAGAGCGGTAGCGCTTGGTTGCATACTCTCTGGCAAAGTTGGCCCAGCCGCCCAGCACTTTCTGGCAGGAGGCTGCCTGCTCGCGGGCCGAGCCATCACCGGGCTTGTTGGCAAAGAACGATGAGCCAACGCCGACTTGCGCCTCGTCGCCTGCAAACAGGCCCTTTTGGCGCAGCGTGTCAAAAACGCCCGCAATCTCGGCGTTTTGAAGCGGAGATATGCCGCCCTCGCGCGCTCTTTCAATTTCACGCAGCTGCTTGGATTTTGGCACGTAGTCGGGCGCCTTGCGACTGAGCGTAAACTCCGAGAGCCGCTCAGGGTTGGAGCGGAATGACGACGTCTCGCCCGAGGGAATCAGCTCGTCAGTCGTGGTGACCGGGTCGTCGATGTAGGTAACGACCTTGACAAGCAGATCGTCGGTCAGGCCCGGCATCGTGGGCCATTCCTTAATATTTGGGCCCATCGCAAGCGGCACATTGCCGTTTTGTTTATCCACAGCGTCGAGCACACGCTTTTCGTAAACGCCTTTGTCAAAATAATAGACCGGCTTGGTCAGCTCAAAGGCTATTTCGTCGGCGCCGGTCAGCCTGCCGCCGTTGATTGCGGTGGCCGCAATGCTGCGCGCATCCATAAGCGCCACCGAAGAAACCTGCCCCTCCCCGGGCTTGGAGCCCTCGCGGTTGGGGAAGTTACGCGTCGTATGGCGGATCGAAAACTCGCCGTTGGCCGGGGTGTCGCCCGCGCCAAAGCACGGGCCGCAGAAGGCGCTGCGCACAATTGCGCCCGCAGCCATCAGCTTCTCAATGCTGCCGTTGCGAATCAGCTGCAAATAGGTCGGCTGGCTGGAGGGGTAAACGCTCATCGTAAACGCGCCATTGCCGACCGATTTCCCGTTTAAAATATCGGCCGCATCAATGATATTGTCGTAGGTGCCGCCTGCACAGCCTGCTATAATGCCCTGATCCACGTAAATCTCGCCGTCAAGCACCTTCTCAGCCAGTCCCAGACGCAGCGACTTATTCTCAAGCTGCTTGAGCGCCTCTGTTTCGGCGTGTCGGAGAATCTCTATTGGATTTTTCTTTAATTCCTGAATGGTATAGACGTTGCTGGGGTGGAACGGCAGCGCGATGGAGGGCTTGACGGCCGACAAGTCGACATAGATGCAGCCGTCATAATAAGCAATTGCACCGGGTTCCAGCTTTTTGTAGTCCCCTGCCCGGCCGTGCGCGGCCAGATAGGCGCCAACCTTGTCGTCGGTTCTCCAAACCGAGCTCCAGCAGGTCGTCTCGGTTGTCATAACATCAATGCCGTTGCGGTATTCAACGTCAAGGCCTTCAACACCGGGGCCGACAAATTCCATCACCTTGTTTTTAACGTAGCCGTTCGCAAACACCTTGCCAATGATGGAGAGCGCAACGTCCTGCGGACCAACCCCCTTAGAGGGCTTTCCGGTGAGATAAACCGCCACCACCTGGGGACACTTCATATCATAGGTGCGGCCTAAAAGCTGCTTGGCCAGCTCGCCGCCGCCCTCGCCCACCGCCATGGTGCCCAGCGCGCCGTAGCGGGTGTGGCTGTCCGAGCCGAGAATCATTTTGCCCGCACCCGCCATCATCTCGCGGTTGTACTGGTGAATAACAGCCAGATTGGTCGGCACATAGACGCCCCCAAAGCGTCTGGCCGCCGACAGGGCAAACATGTGGTCGTCCTCGTTGATGGTACCGCCGACGGCGCACAGCGAGTTGTGGCAGTTAGTCAGCACATAGGGCACCGGAAAGCGGGTCAGTCCCGAGGCTATTGCAGTCTGAATAATGCCAACGTAGGTAATGTCGTGGCTGGTAAGCGAATCGAATTTAAGCTTGAGCTGCTGCGGGTCCTCACCGGTATTGTGGCTTTCTAAAATAGAATGGGCAATCGTGCCCTTCTGACAGGCTTCCTTTGTGACCTCTTTGCCGGTCAGCTGCCTGATTTTTGCCAGCGCCTCCTGATTATCGGCTATAATTTCAGAACCGACGAGATAAACGCCGCCGTCATAAAGCTTTACCATTTTGCTCTCCCTTTCCGTGTTCAAACTTGATTTTATTATAGGACGCGCTTATACTATAAACAAATATTTTATTTTTTATATACCCTATAATATTTATACTATATATAGAGAAGAGGTGCGGCATGACCGAACGTGAACTGCTCTACATGAAAACGATAGCCAGAGAAAAAAGCATATCCAAAGCGGCCGCCAAGCTGTATATTTCGCAGCCGTCGCTGTCGCAGTATGTCGCGCGGGTCGAAAATGCCCTGGGTGAAAAGCTCTTTATCAGAACCGGCAACGGTCTGAGCCTGACCTATGCCGGGGAGAAATATATGCAGGCCGCCACCAGCATCCTGAATATCTATTCCGATTTTAAAACCGAGATTAACGGCATGTCCCAGGTGAAAAGCGGGCGCATCACCATCGGCATTACCTATTTTCTGTCTATGCTGATTCTCCCGGACATCCTGTCGGGCTTTCGGCAGACTTATCCCGCTATTGAAATTTTTGTGGTCGAAAAAAGCACCAACGAGCTTGAGCGGCTGCTTGCCGCCGGAGAAATTGATTTTGCCGTCATGCATATCCATAAAAAGCTGCCGGTTCATGCCGAAATACAGGAGTATTGCCGCTTACTGGAGGACCCCTTTGTAGCGGTAATTCCAAAGCGGGAAACGCTGGCGCCGGCCTTAAACAATGATGACGGCATGCCTGCCGTCGCACTCTCCCGGCTGCGGGCATGCGGGTTTATTATGGTGCATAACGATCAGCGCATACGCCAGATAGCCGATTTCATTTTAGCCTCGGCCGATTTTACGCCCCATATCGTCCTGACAACCCGCAACTGCGAGACGGCAAAGCAGCTGGCCGTCAAGGGCGTAGGGGTGTCGCTGCTGCCGCTGTCGTATGTCAACCATTTTTCGGACAGCCGCGACGCCGCTGTTTACAGGGTGGATCACGCCGACGCATATTGGCTGTTATCGGTCATGACCCAGCGCAACAGCTATCTGTCAGCCGCTTCGCAGGCGTTTATTGAGCTGATGCAACAGGCCTTTTCGGACAAGCAATAGGCACAAACCCGAACGCTTTACGCTGATGGCCTTGCTTGTCTTTGCGTTGCCGGCGCTCAAAATACGCAAAGCAGGCGCGGGTAAAGTCTCCTCTACCCGCGCCTGTATGTATGCTCAGGCCAATTAAAGCCCACGCCGCTCCGACAGCCCGTTTTGCAGCTGCCTGCGTCCGCCGCGCTGCCGGTCACACAATGCCCGCTGCCGCCCCTGCCTGATTTACCTGCCTGCTTCGGGACATTCTATTTAATCGTCTCCATCGCCTTTTTGGCAAAGGTGGTGTTTACCAGCTTATCGTAATCCACACGGCCTGAGAGCTCTCCGGCTTGCTCCATCACCGTCTGCAGGCGGTCGAGCGCATCGGGCAGCAACAGCGGATCGCTCATAAAGGCGTCTACATCGGCGTGGCGCTGGCAAACCGTCTCAAGCAGCTCCAAATCGGTATCGGGGAAGAATCCCTCAATGGCCTTGGCCACCTCGGCGGCGGAATGGTTCTTAACCCAGAGCTGTCCTTTGTAGATGGCGTTGGTAAAGCGCTGCATCACATCGGGGTTCTTTTCAATATAGCTCTTGGTCGCATAATAGCAGGTGTACGGAATCTCGCCCGAGAGCGCGCCGATGGAAGCGAGGATATGGCCCTTGCCCTCGCGCACAACCGCAGAAGCGGTCGGCTCAAACAGTGTGACATAGTCGCCTTGCCCACCGGTAAAAGCACCCGCCATCAGCGCAAACTGTACGCTGGTATCGACATTCAGATCCTTTGCCGGGTCAAGGCCCTGCTTTCGGAGAACGTATTCAAGCGTCATCAGCGGCACACCGCCCTTGCGCCCGCCGATAAGATGCTTGCCCTTGAGCTTCTCAAAGCTGAAGTTGTCGTCCGGCTTGCGCCCGATGAGAAACGAGCCGTCGCGTTTGGTCAGCTGGGCAAATACCATCGGATAATCGGCCTTGCCCTCTTTGAGGACATAGATTGCCGCCTCCGGCCCCGAGAAGCCGATATCCACCTGACCCGAAACGACCGCGGTCATCACCTTGTCGGCGCCCTGACCGTTAATCAGCTCGACCTCCAGCCCCTCTTCCTTAAAGAACCCTTGAGAGATGGCGACATATTGCGGCGCGTAGAACACCGAATGGGTTACCTCGCTCACGGTAATTTTCGTCAGTTCCTGGCTTTTGGCAGGCTTCGCCTGACAGCCCGCAAACAACGCGACGATAACGCCCATCGCCAGCATCACCGAAATCGCTCTCGTTTTCATTAATCTACCTCCAATTATCATGCCGCCCGGAATTTAGCGAACGGACCTGCGCCGGGAAAGCAGCTTTTCTATATAC
>JAEWYJ010000170.1 GCA_023395695.1 Bacillota bacterium
CGGGCGCGGCGAAGCACGCAAATTGCATATGGCAGCACCGCCGCGCCCGATAAGATTCACAACAGGTTTTCAAAAATGCCGGCGATAACAACCGAGGTAATGGTAACGGTGATAAAACCGCCGACGATCATCTGCGGCAGCAGTATACCCATCAGATATTTATGCTCGCCCTCGTTGTCGGCCAGCGCCTTAACCGACTCCTCAGTGAGGATGTAGTTGGGGGGGAAGCCGTACAGCGCGGTAAGCGAGGTGGCGAACGCCATCTCCCAGCTGACACCAAGGAACTTGCCAACCGCGACGGACAGCACACCCATGCCCACGACGCCGATTACAATAATGATGGCCATGGGGCCGATGCAGGAGACCAGCATCTCAGGCGTTGCATTCTTTAAGCCGTCGAACACATAGATCATCAGTACAAACATCAAAAAGCCGTAGGAGCCAGCCTTTTGCAGCGAGTTTTTGTCTAAAAAGCCAATTTCGGTAAAGACAATGCCGAGAATCAGTGTGATAACGGCCTGATTAATCTTGCCGCCCGAAAGCGCCGCAAGGCGGTTGGACAGGTAAGCGACAGCCATCAGCTTTAAAAGAATAAACGCGGTGGAGGAGTATTTTTCGGGCATGGGGGGAATCAGGCGCTTCTTGGGCGCTTCCACAATCTTCATGTTGCCCGCGTCGGCATCCACGCCCCCTGCGGCGGCGGTAATCTTAACCTCGCCCTTGCGATAAACAGCCAGCTGTCTGCGGCCCTCGCGCTTGAGCAGTACGGCGGTAAGCGGGTAGCCGACAAAGCCCTGTACGCAATACATGGCAATAGCCAGCACCGAGGCGGTCATCAGGCCCTTTTCTGCGGCGGCGGTCTGCATCATGGTCGCGGCGACAATGCCGCCGGTCAGGGGCGGAAGACCCGCAATAACAAACTCGCGTCCGGCAAGCGGCATGGCCACAAGCCAGCAGAGCGCAACCATGCCGGCCAGACCGGCGAGGGTGATGCAAATAATCTTCCATTGCTCAAGCAGCTGCTTGATGCTGATGATGGTACCCATGTGGGTGATGCACAGCATATGACCAGCGCACCGCCTAAAGGCGGCCCCATGCCCGCAAGAGCGACAATGTCCTTCGGGAAGAAGGTCCAGAAGCCAAACAGAAACAGACAGGCAATGACGAATACCGACGGTATCCAGGCTTTGGTTTTGGTTCCGACAAATTCGCCTATGTAATAAATGGCGGCCAGAATCAAAAATGCTAACAGGTTGTTCATGTGCGTTCCTCCTCATTAATCTGATTGCTTATTGCGAATACTACCCCGGCGCAAAGCGCAAAGCGCAGCATTACGTCCTGATAAGTGCTGCCGGCACCGCTTGACAAAAAGTACCGGCAGTCGAACCCCGTAAGCGGGGCAGGGCATCTCAGCGGGCGCTGTGTTGGCGTGGTTGCGGCATCTGTACGCCGCCCAATTCATATCAAGTATCCGGTATCCGCCCGTGCGGCAGCGGTGGTTCTAAAAAAAGTATATGCCGCAACGCCGCTTGGTCAGAGACATTTGTGCAGCATGACATCCAGAATAATATTGTCGGTATTGTTCATGCCTACATTTGAAACCTGTGCCAGATTCTGAATGGTATCCTCGGCGGTCGGACCCAGAATACCGTTGTTGGCAGGAATGGAAATACCCTGCAGCGCCATGCCGGCGGCGTCGACCGCGGCATCGGCCGCAATTGAAAGCTTATAGGAGCAGCCCAGCTTTGCGCCGTCGCAGATCATGCCCGAAATACCCGCCACCATGTTGTTGATGGCGTCGCATATCTGCTGCGTGCCGCCGTCGCGCAGGTAGACAAGGCCGGCCGCGCATCCTACGCCCGCGGCCACGCCACAGCCGCAAACGGGGGAGAGCGAGCCGAGGTAGGACTTGACATAAATGGTAACCAAATGGCTTAACGCTACGGCGCGCAGCAGCTTTTCCTGCTGGCAGCCGAGGCTTTCGCCGATAATGGCAATGGGCAGAATGGCGACCAGCCCATGGTTGCCGCTGCCTGCACTGCTCATAACCGGCAGCGGACAGCCCGCCATGCGCGCCTCAGAGGCGGCGGCGGTCAGCGCCTTGGCGCGCTCGGCAGGCGTACAGGCGTTGCCCGCAAAGTAGCGCCCCATGCCGATGCCGAAATTCTGGGCGATGCCCGCCTCGGCAATGCGGCGGTTCATGATGATGCCTTCCTCAAGAAAGGCAATTTCCTCCGCCGGAACCGTATTGCAAAGCGCAACCAGCCCGGCGATGGAGAACTCCTGAATGCGGCTGCGCAGGTCGGCCGGCGGGGCGGCTTTCTGCGCCGAAGCCTGCGGCCTGCTGCCGCGGGTATCAAGCAGCACCAGACCGTCCTTTTCCTCGTAGACAATATTGGTGTGCAGCTTTTGAATAAAGACCTTGGCCTGCGTGTCGGCGCCGCGCATCTCAACCTTGATAGACAGCCCCTGCGCCGCTTCATCGAGCGCCAGTGTAATAATCTTTTTGGCGGCCAGCGCCGAGGCGGCGGGAATATCGGCGTCGCGCACGTCGCGCAGCACCTCCAGCCCGTATTCAGATCTTCCGACCACCAACGCCAGCGCGGCGGCAAAAACAATACCATGCTCATTGGTTCCGGGAATGCCGACATCCATGCCGTTCTTGAGAACATTTTTGTCAACCAGTATCGACACCTGTACAGGCGGCTCGCCCAGAAGCGCCTTCGCTCTGGCGACGGCCAGCGCCACGGCGCCCGGCTCTGTGCAGCCCAGTGCCGGCGTAACCTGATTCTTTAGAATTTGTATAGCAAGGCTGTAATCTTGCATGACAGGCCCTCCCGATTCGTAGTTAATGTCAGATTTATTAATTTACACTGCAAAAACTATGCCAATCGGGACAGGAGGGTTGAAAAACACGCTGCAAACATACAATACAGCTTTTTTAATAAAATATTCGGCCATAAAAATTTTATACATCCGTCAAATGACTTTTATATTGTACATCATTTTTTCATAATTGGCAAAGAGAAGATCGGCAAATTATTAAAATTAATAAACGATTTATCACAAATAAGAATATTGCCGTTGCCAAAGCGACAGCGGGCTGATAGACTAAAGCTGTTGACGGCGTTCGCAAATCGGCAATGCTACCGCATCTGTCCGGGTCAGGTACAGCCTTCGGCGTCTTTTGCCTGCGACTGCGTTGCTGTCTCAACCGGATGAAATGGCCCGTTCCATTTTCAAATGATTATCCCATGGGTTTAAAAACCAATGAAACTACTGTTCGTAAGTGCGGTTAGGGAATGACAGGGGGCAATTGCCGTGAGCATTTTAAAAAGCATTCAGCCGGAGCTCCAGCATATTGTGGACGCCATGTGTGCGGTGGCCAATGTGGACATAACCATTGTGGATCATAACCTTTGCCGCATGGCCGGCACGGGGCCGCTTTCGCTTGAGCGGGGCAGCCCGGTGCCGGAGAACTCGGCCTTTTCTCATTGCCTGGCGACCGGCGAGCAGTATTTTATCAGCGATCCGCAGGATAACCCGGTCTGCCTGCAATGCAGTAAGTCCGGCCACTGCGGCGAGCTGGCCGAGCTGTGCATACCTATAAAGCTGGGCGGCAAAATGCTCGGTGTGCTGGGTATGTGCGCCTTCTCAGAACAGGCCCGCGACAATTTTGTACGGAACTTCAAGCATTATATTCAGTTTGAGAATCAGCTTTCGCTGATTATTTCTTCAATGCTCAACGAGCACCGCTACGGAATGCTGGCCGAGCATCAATCCTCCGAGCTGGACACGCTGATTAATGCCATAGACCGCGGTATTGTCATCCTGTCTGAGAACGACAGCCCGGCGACGGTGAACCGCTATCTGATGCATAAGCTGGCGCTTGCGGCCCGTACCATCCCCGACCTTGAAACGCTGGTCGGAAAAAAGAACGCCGAATGGATGCGCAGCAGAGGCTTTGAAGGCGAATTCGGGCCGGTGCGGCTGGGCGAGGACGACTACATTATCAGCGCAAACCCTATCTTTATGCGTAAGCGTCAAACCGGGGTTGTGCTGGTGTTTTCAGACTTTGGCAGAATGCAGGCCTCGGTGCTCAAGGCCGAACGCAAAAGCGACGTCGTTACCTTTTCGGCTATCATTGGAGAAAGCGAGACTCTGAGC
>JAEWYJ010000203.1 GCA_023395695.1 Bacillota bacterium
GTCTACTACCTGTGCGAGGTTCTCAAGCACGAAAACGACTCGATCGAGGGCAAGACGATTGCGCTGTCCGGCTTCGGTAACGTTTGCTGGGGCGCTGTCAAAAAGCTTGCCGAGCTGGGTGCCAAGGCTGTGACCCTCTCCGGCCCCGACGGCTATATTTATGATCCCGAAGGCATCATCACCGAAGAAAAAATCAACTTTATGCTTGAGATGCGCGCCTCCAACCGCAACAAGGTTAAGGATTATGCCGACAAATTCGGCTGCAAGTTTGTTCCCAATGAGAAGCCCTGGGGCGAAAAGGTCGACATCATCATGCCCTGCGCCATGCAGAACGATGTGGATATGACCTCCGCCAAGAAGATTGTCGACAACGGCATCAAGTACTACATCGAAGTGGCCAACATGCCTACCGTCAACGAAGCGCTTGTTTATCTGCTTGAGCAGAAGAACATGATCGTTGCCCCCAGCAAGGCTGTCAACGCCGGCGGCGTATCGGTTTCGGGCCTTGAGATGAGCCAGAACTCCATGAGATACAACTGGACCGCTGAAGAGGTCGACGCCAAGCTCAAGCAGATTATGAAGCAGATTCATGACAACTCGGCTGAGTGCGCAGCGCGTTACGGCCTGGGCTATAATCTGGTCGCCGGCGCTAATATCGTTGGTTTCCAGAAGGTTGCCGACGCCATGATGGCTCAGGGTAGTTTCTAAGCATTATCTGTTCCTGTTATATTCCTCTTCCATCAGTATATGCGGGGCCGTTTTATCGGCCCCGCATATCGTTGTTTAAGGCATTTTCAAGGTCTATCATACCATGGTGTCGGCCCCTTTGTCCCGATGTACTGCGGCATATTCCAGCAACGCACCGGCTTCGTTGGGAAGCACCTCTTCCAATACCTTTTGAAGCAGCAGCTCCAGCAACGCACCCAGCCCCGGCCCCGGCGCAATACCTGCCAAAATAAGTTCCTTGCCGGATACAGCGAGCTGCGTCCGGTGCAGGAGCGGCTGCCGGGACAGGATGTCCTGCAACAGACGCTGGGCCGCCTCCAACTCTGCCAGCCGGCACCGGCCTTTATCCGGTTGTACTGTCATATCGGCACGCTGTACCGCCAGTAAATCACCAAGCGCGTCGGCGCCATACTTTAACAGCAGCTTTTTTATGGCAATCCGGTCGGCAGCGCACAGCGGCAGATCACGATGTCGCAGAAGAAACAACGTGCGTTCTCTGACCACATTGCTGAATTTTAAGCGTCGGAGAACGCGGTCGGCTAACGTGGCGCTCTGTGTCGCGCCATCGCAAAAATTCTTGATTTCGCTGTCGTTTAGCAACAGGGCGAGCCTTACCGGTATTGCGGGCGGTGCGGCCCCCACCGCGCGGGCGGCGCGGGTATACGCGTCATGGCCTTGCCCGGTTGCGCACTCTGTTCCACCCGACAAGGGCCGCAGCTCGGGCATAACGGCCAAAATAACTTCCCGGTATTCCAGCAGCACCTGCGTACAGCCCGGCGCGCAGAGTAGCTTTTCAAGCTCAGCACGCACCCGCTCGGCGGAAAGCGCCGCCAGTCCCCCGACATGGCGCAGCATGCTGTCCGCGGTCTGCAGCTCTATGACAAAACCCAACGCCGCGGCAAAGCGCAGCGCACGCAAAATGCGCAGTGCATCCTCGCCAAAGCGGAGATCCGGCGTACCAATGGCACGTATAATGCCCGCGTTCAGATCCCCCCGTCCACCAAACAGGTCTATGATGGCACCATCCTCACCCAGACACATGGCGTTGATGGTAAAGTCGCGGCGCGCAAGATCTTCCGCCAATACGCGCGAAAAACGGACGCTGTCCGGCCGCCGGCCGTCGGAGTAATGGCCATCCTGCCGAAAGGTTGTCACCTCAACAGGCGAATGGCCGGACATGACCGTTACCGTCCCGTGCTTTGCCGCACTTTGCCCAAGCTTCAGCGCACGAAAAGCGGAAAAGACCGCAAGCATTTCATCCGGCGTGGCCGAGGTGGCAATATCCCAGTCGTGCGGCGTATGACCCAGTAACAGGTCGCGCACGCAGCCGCCTACCGGCACCGCGCGAAAGCCCGCCTCGCGCAGACAGGCAAGCACCGTGCGTATATCTTCGGGAATATTAAACCGCACTGTTGTCCCTCACTTTCAGATGACAGGTCGTTATGTTAAATCGCCCGCTGCCGGTACCGGTGAACGATGGCCGTTTACCTGTGCGCGCAGCATCATATGAATACTATAATCAAACAATAGTATAGCACACAGGTCAAGGCCTTATCTTGACAGCCGCCCGAAATAAGCCTATAGTTATGCAGGATATTATTTAAAAGGAGTTTTAATTCATGAGCACAGAATGCAGCCACGATTGTGGTAGCTGTTCGGCCAGCTGCAGCGAGCGTCAGAATAAGCAAAGCCTGCTCGAGGCGCTTCATCCGCAGAGCCGCGTCAAAAAAGTGATTGCAGTCGTCAGCGGCAAAGGCGGCGTGGGCAAAAGCCTTGTAACGGCGCTGCTGGCCTGCGAGATGAACCGGCGCGGCGGGCATGTCGGCGTACTGGACGCCGACATCACCGGCCCTTCGGCGCCGCGCGCTTTCGGCATGACCCAGAAGGCCACCACCACCGACGGTTCGGTCATACTGCCGGTAAAATCTGCGGGCGGCATCGACGTGATAAGCGTCAATTTGCTGCTGGAAAACGACGCCGACCCCGTTGTCTGGCGCGGCCCCGTCATTGCAAGCGTTGTCAAGCAGTTCTGGAGCGACGTGCTCTGGCAGGATATTGACTATCTGTTTATCGACATGCCCCCCGGCACCGGCGACGTACCGCTGACTGTGTTTCAGTCCATTCCCGTCGACGGCATTATTGTGGTCACCTCACCGCAGGATTTGGTCTCGATGATTGTTGAAAAGGCGATACGCATGGCCGAGATGATGAACATTCCGGTGTTGGGGCTGGTAGAAAACATGAGCTATGTCGAGTGTCCCGACTGCGGCAGAAAATTTTCCGTTTTTGGAGAAAGCAAGCTGCCCGATATTGCTCAGCAGCATAAGACCCGCATATTGGGCCGACTGCCGATCAGGCCTGAGATTGCCGCCGCAGTGGATGCCGGCGCGATTGAGAGCCTTCCTGGCGGAGACTGGCTGGTGCTGGCGGCCAATGCCGTAGCCGCACTATAAGGC
>JAEWYJ010000232.1 GCA_023395695.1 Bacillota bacterium
GCCATATGTAGCGCACGCATCGCAATTTGGCTCTCAAAATCAAACAGGCAGACGCCGCAAAGCGTCTGCCTGTTTGATTTTAACCTGCTTTTTATTGCATCAGTTCGCAAACAGCGTTTGAAAACCGAACCGGATCTTCTATCGGTAGCCCTTCTATCAGCAGCGCCTGATCGTAAAGCAGCTGCGCGTAGGTGGTCAGCTTCTCTTTCTCGTCAGGCCACAACGCTACAAGCTTTTCAAACATCGGATGCCCACCGTTTAGTTCCAGCACCCGCTCGGCCTTCACCTTCTGACTGCCCGGCATATCGTTAAGCACCTTTTCCATCTCAATAGAAACGGCGCCCTTGGCCGACAGGCAGACCGGGTGGCTCTTTAGGCGGGAGGACAGGCACACCTGCGTCACCTTGTCACCCAGCGATTCCTTGAGGAAGTCAAACAACGGCTTGTTGTCGGTTTCCTTCTGAATTTGCTCAGCCTTTTCTTCCTCGCTTTCCAAGCCAAGGTCGCCGGAAGAGATCGAGCGCAGCTCCTTTTCCTCAACGGTATGCAGCACCTGCATGAGGAATTCGTCAACATGCTCGGTCAGGCACAATAGATCGTACCCCTTGTCCTTGAGCAGCTCAGCCTGCGGCAGCTTCGAGAGCTTCTCAAAACTGTCGCCCGCTGCATAATAAACGTACTTTTGTGCCTCCGGCATAGCGTCGACATATTCCTTAAAGGTCACAAGCTTGCCGTCAGAAGCTCTGCGGAATAACACCAGTTCCTCCAGCTGCTCACGGTTCGCGCCAAATGCCTGATAAATGCCGAATTTAATAGTCAGGCCAAAAGTATTCCAGAATTTTTCATAGTCCTCACGGCTCTTGTCTCGCATATCGGTCAGCTCATTTTTAATGCGCTTCTCAAGCGCGTTGCGAATCAACGTAAGCTGCCGGTTATGCTGAAGCATCTCGCGCGAGATATTCAGCGAAAGATCCTCGCTGTCCACAAGGCCCTTGACAAATCCAAAATATTCCGGCAGCAGGTCGGAGCAGCGCTCCATAATCATAACCCCGCTTGAATAGAGCTGAAGGCCCCGCTCAAACTCCTTGGAATAGTAATTGTAATCGGCCTTGGCCGGAATGTAAAGCAGTGCCTGATACTCGGTCGTGCCTTCGGCCTTTTGATGAATAATCCGCAGCGGGTCGGAGTAGTCGTAGAACTTTTCCTTATAAAAGGATTTGTACGCCTCATCGGTAACATCTTTTTTATTCTTTTTCCAGAGCGGCACCATGCTGTTGAGCGTCGTTGTCTCAACAACCGTCTCGGTCTCGTGCGAATCCTCGGGTGCGTCTGCCTTGGGTCGCTGGCGCTCCATGTCCATGCGGATTGGATAACGGATATAATCCGAATATTTTTTGATAATGGAGGAAATGCGATGTTGCTCTAAGAACTCGGAATAATCCTCGTGCTCAGTGTCAGATTTAAGATACAGCGTAATTTCGGTGCCGGGCTCAGGCTTTTGGGCTTCGGTAATCGTGTAGCCGTCGCCGCCCTGCGACTCCCAGCAGTAGGCCTCGTCCGAGCCGAAGGCACGGCTGAGAACAGTAACCCTGTCGGCCACCATAAACGCCGAATAAAAGCCAACGCCGAACTGTCCGATAATATCGATCTCGTCGTTGAGCTCGTTCTGCCTGACAAACTCGCCCGATCCGCTATGCGCAATGGTGCCAAGGTTTTGATCCAACTCATCCTTTGTCATGCCGATGCCGTTGTCGCAAATTCTGATTTGGCGGGCCTCTTTATCAAGTGCCAGCCTGATTTCAAAGTCCGACCGCCCCTTGCCAACCGACTGGTCGGTCAGCGACCGGAAATAAAGCTTATCAATGGCATCACTGGCATTGGATATCAGCTCTCTTAAAAAGATCTCTTTGTTCGTGTAAATGGAATTTACCATCAGGTCCAAAATACGTTTGGATTCTGTCTTGAATTGCTTTTTAGACACAGCTCAATGCCTCCTGTTTACGTCAGTTTATTAGCACTCATTATAAAAGAGTGCTAATAAACTATACAATATCCGGTGTTAAAAATCAAGAGTAAAATCGTTAAGAAATAATGAAGCGGCACCCATTTCCCGGCGCCGCAGCTTGTCGAAAAAGTCCTACGCGACGCTACACGTTGGCTTTTTACGCCAAGCTGAATAAAATGGGCAGGTGTTCCCGTTTTATTGCCCACGGGCGAGCCATCCGGCTTCAACGCGAAAGCGGGGGTTCACCGCCCCCGCTTTTCACATGGTTTCCCCATTGCTTATCTTTGCCAAATTCATTTTTTTGACAGTCTTCGATACCGTTTTTGGGGTACTGTCTGCTACTTGCTACTTTGTCGGGCGCTTATTGGTGTTCATATAAGCTGCGCCGACGAGAGAAATGGCTACGAATATGATAAAGTAATAAAAAACAGCCATCCGGTGTGCAAAGCAAGCTGCAATCACCATGAAGATGCACCCGCAGATTGCCAGCAGCGGTGCGATAACGCGCTTGCCGAACGACAGTGTGCTGTCCTTGGTCATATGCCAGAAAATAGGAATATAGGCCGCGTAGAGGGTCACAATCGGCAGTTCGGAGGTATCAAAGCAAAAAGGACCAAACCAAGGCGCAGTCAGATTTGCACCATAAAAATACATCAGCCAGAAGCCTGCAAATAACAGGCCGATAACGCTGGAATTTGTGGGCATATTTGAGACCGGATCCACCTGCTTGAACAGCTCAGGCATCGGGCCTTCGCCGCGTGCCGCAAGCGCGTAAAAGCCGCGTGTACAGCCCATCATCAATCCATTGAGGGTACCCAGGCAGGATATAACAATAAAAATAAACAATGCGCCGGCCCCAACATTTGAAAATACCGCCTGAAATGCCAGTTTAGCACCCGTTTCACCGCCGGCCATCATCACCTCATTGCTCACACCGCCGGCCAGACCAACGTAGTAGCAGATATATACCGCACCAACAATCAACGTACCGATAATAAGCGCCAATGGCAGGTTTTTCTTTGCATCCTTTAGCTCGGCATTAATCGTAGTCGCAATAATCCAGCCTTCATAAGCAAATGCGGTCGCTACCACTGCTGTAAACAGCGCGTTGCCGGTACTGACCGGGGTAACGACAGTTGTAAAGTTCTGTATTGTCATGCCGTTGCGCAGGCCGACAATGGTGCCGACCACCGCCATAAGCGTTAAGGGAATCAGCTTGATGACAGTTGTGGAAACCTGAAATTTGCCTGCCAGCACAGGGGAAAGCGCATTCATTGAAAATGCCGCCACCAAAAAGAACATGCTGATAACCATACATTGCGGGCCGACAATATCAAAACCTATAATAACGCATAAATACCGGGCACTGACCCACGCCAGAACGCTGGTAATGCAGGGGTAATAAATGGTCGCCATAAACCAGCCCAGCATATAGCCATATTTTCTGCCGCAGGCGACCTCCGCATAGTCAACGACACCGCTGACAAACGCATGCTTCGTCGCCATAATTGAAAACGCATAGGCGCACACCACCATGATAGCGCCGCCAATAATCCACGCCAAAATGCCCAACGGCAAATTGCCGCCGGTAGCCAACAGAATTTTTTCCGCCTTAAAAAATACGCCGCTGCCAATGACAATGCCCACCACCATTGCAATTGCGGTCGGCAAGCCATATTTAACGGCTAGCTTGTGATCTTCCATAATTTATCCTCCTATTTAGTAAAGCAGTCCGCACATCTTTTAAAGTCTATCTTAAAGTTTGTTAACAGTCAATAAATAAAAAAGACAAATATCGGCGTTTAATTTATCAGATATGTTAGTATGCTTTTGCGATGATTAAATCTTGCAATTTCAGCCTCTATCGGGAAATATACAGCAAATCAATGTCAGCAACTTTGCTCCAGGACACTGAGTAATTATCTCTGCAAGGGTACATCTTTTGCACAAAAAATCGCGTTATATGCCTCCAACACTCTAGTTTCTGCGTGGTTTACCATTAAAAAAGATCAGCCGGCAGACTGATCTTTTATGAGAATAGTGACTAAAGAAAGTGAGATGCACAAGCCCCAGCAATTAATTTGGCCGGTACAAGGCTATGCCCATCGCCGACGCAACCGCATCCAAATACCAAGTCCTACTATATCCGCCAGCAGCCATCCAATCGGAATAGCCCAAAAAATCATCGTAAAGCCAAGCGCTGGCGCCAACAGATAGGCCAGCAGCACTCTGGTGCCCAAGGACACCACCGTCAGCACAATAGACACGCTCGCATACCCCAGGCCCCGGTAAAATCCATAAAAAAGGAATAAAAATCCGATCAGGACATAAAATGCGCCTTCAATGCGCAGATAGTGGACGCCGATGGCGATGACCTCAAGGTCTCCGGCCTTTACAAAGAGGCCGATTAGCGGTTTTGCAAAAAAAACGACCATCAGCGACACTGCAAGCGCAAAAATACCGGAAATTAGCGCGGCGGTTTTTAGCCCCTGACGTACCCGCTTCCAATTGCCTGCACCGGCGTTCTGCGCCGTATAAGTGCTCAAGGCATTCCCAAAATCTTGAACCGGCATATAAGCAAAAGCGTCAATCTTTACCCCGGCAGCAAATGCCGCCATAAGTGCGGCGCCAAAGGTATTGACCAGACTCTGAATCATCACTATGCCAAAATTCATCACCGATTGTTGCAGGCTGGTAAGAATGGCAAATCGGCTCATAGACCGAAAAAGCACAGCGTCAAAAACGGCATCCTCACGTTTAAATTGCAGAAATCTGACCCTATGAGCGGCAAAGCCGGCACATGCAATACCCGACACCGCCTGCGCGATGACAGTAGCGATAGCGACGCCCAAAACCGCCATACCAGCTCGCACTACAAACAATAAGTCAAGCGCAATATTGATACCGCAGGCCAATAGCAGAAAGTAGAGAGGCGTTTTGGAATCTCCAAGGGAGCGCAGTAAATTGGCAGATAAATTGTAAAGAGAGACAAACAGCAGGCCTGCGAAAATGCAACGCAGATAATCGGTCGAATACTGAACCATTTCCGCCGGAATTTTATATAAGCGGATGATATGGCTTGTACAAACAAAAGCAGTCAGAGATAGAAAAACAGTAATAGCCAAAATAAAAATTGAAGCCAAAATGACAGCTGTTTTCAGTCGCTTATAGTCCTTGGCGCCGTAAAGCTGAGAAAACAGCACCGAAGCACCCATAGCTAAGCCCAAAATAATAGAGTTTATCAGCACTACGATGGCAAAGCAGGAGCCAACGGCCGCCAGCGCCTCTCGGCCAACAAATTTCCCAACAATAATAGTATCGACCACATTGTATAGCTGCTGAAACAGGTTCCCCGCAAACATTGGCAGGGTAAATGCAAGCATCAGCTTCATGGGGGAACCGCTGGTCATATCTTTAATCATCTTTAAACCTTATTGCCTCACATTTAATTCTATAATTAAACCCGCAAACCGACTTAACAAGACGGTCTGCGGGTCTAAATCTGGCAGGGGCAGAAGGGCTCGAACCCTCGGCACGCGGTTTTGGAGACCGCTGCTCTACCAACTGAGCTATGCCCCTACATTCAAGAAGATATGTAATTTAAAGAAACTGCGTTCCATCAAAACAATATGGTGGGCCTTCAGGGACTCGAACCCCGGACCAACCGGTTATGAGCCGGCCGCTCTGACCAACTGAGCTAAAGGCCCTTGTAGTACAATATGCTGCCAGATTAAAACTGACAGCATATTGTAGTTGGCTCCCCAAGTTGGACTCGAACCAACGACCCTGCGGTTAACAGCCGCATGCTCTACCGACTGAGCTATTGAGGAATATCTACAGGATTAAATTTCACTTCAATCCTGTACAAAATGTCGGCACCGACCTATCTTCCCAGGACGTCTCCATCCAAGTATTTTCGGCACTGATGAGCTTAACGACCGTGTTCGGAATGGGAACGGGTGGATCCTCATCGTCATTAACACCGACTCGATACCAAGCTGTCACTTAGTATCATGGTGACCCGTAGGGGATTCGAACCCCTGTTGCCGGCGTGAGAGGCCGGAGTCTTAGGCCACTTGACCAACGGGCCATATACACGCTGAAGCATCAGCGGTTTATCAAAACACCCTGCGGCGATTTTGAATAAGTTGCTGTGTGGCCGAAGCCTCGACCACACAGGCCGACTTTGGTGCACCTTCCCGGACTCGAACCGGGGGCCCGCTGATTAAGAGTCAGCTGCTCTACCAACTGAGCTAAAGGTGCAAATTGAATGCACAAATCTGCACACTCAAAATTGAACAATGAATTTGTCTGCGACATGCGAGACCATTTAAGATCACTTAAAGGTCAAGCCCTCGACCGATTAGTACTCGCTGGCTAAATGCGTCGCCACACTTACAC
>JAEWYJ010000247.1 GCA_023395695.1 Bacillota bacterium
TTACAACGCAGTAAGGAACAATTTTGGGACCGGGTAATCTGGATATTTTTTCTATGTGATCTATGATCTTTAAAAAAGCCTGCGAAACAGCCTCCTCGGCGTCCGAATGTGAACGCAGCATTTGAAAAGATATGTTATAAAACTTTACGTTGGACTCTTTAAAAAGCTGATTAACCAAATCCTTCTCACTGTCTGACAGCGCACCCAAAAATATAATAATCAAAAGTATTCGCCTCCAGAGATCGGTTTTTTGCATTTATTTTTGATTATGAAGGAGTCCTTTAAAAATTGCAAGGACTCTATCAAGCGAACTTGCATGCCCCGGCGGACTGCTGCCCGCGTTAAAAGTACGGTACCGCGGCGCCTCCCCCGTCTCATCGGCAAAATTGCAGTCATTTGCCAACATAAAATAATACAGGATTGGCAGAGGTATTTTGTAGCTGACAAAGCGGCAAATGCAGATGGACAGATGTCCTTTAAGGACGACAACGCAGTCAGGTACAAAACAACAGACCGACAAGAGATTTTAATTTTCTGATGGTTTGACTATACTTGCGGGCAGGCCCTCTCGTAACGTTCACTAAGCAAAAAAGCGCCATCACCGAAGTAATGACGCTCCCCAGCCTGATAAGCCACAAAATTCATAAATGTGTGTGCAAAAAGATTTTTGGCTGCAGGCAGCGGGCTCAAATGGAAATATCGTTGGCGACACGGTAGAGGTTCATGTCAATGCCCTTATGCATGGCAAGCGCTTCCTCAATGTCGATATCCACAACTCTGCCCTGACGATAGACCACCACACGCTTGCTCTGTCCTTGCTCTACAAGCTCAACGGCATGGTGACCCATCACGCTGGCAATGACACGTTCCTGAGCGGTAGGCGTGCCCCCGCGCTGCACATGGCCAAGCACGACGGCATTCGTCTCAATGCCGGTGAGCCGTTCAAGCTGCTCGGCAATCTCCGGCGCGCTGCCGACACCCTCAGCCACCATAATGATAAAATTCTGCTTGCCTGAGCGCAGTGTACTCACCATTTTGGCCACCACGTCGCGTTCGATGGAAAACTCAATCTCCGGCACAAGTATTGCCAGCGCCCCGCATGCAATACCGGCGTGCAGCGCAATGTGGCCCGCATGCCGTCCCATAACCTCAATAACCGAGCAACGGTCATGCGACTGCGAGGTGTCCCGCACACGGTCAACCATCTGCACCACCGTATTGATGGCCGTATCAAAGCCTATCGTGTAGTCCGAGGAGGAAATGTCGTTGTCGATGGTGCCCGGAATGCCAATACAGGGCATGCCGTGTCGGCACAGATCCAAAGCACCCCGAAAAGTGCCGTCGCCGCCTATGGTTACCAGCGTGCCAATACCGGCCTTTTTGCAGATTTCCACCGCTTTGATGATATTGCGCTCCTCCGAAAATTCAGGGCAGCGCGAAGAATAAAGCGCCGTGCCGCCGCGCTGGAGAATTTCGCTGACGCTGCGCAAGTGCATATCCTCCATATCGTTGGCCAGCAGCCCGCTATAGCCGCGCTTGATGCCCACGACCGAAAAACCGCGGTTGATGCCCATGCGCACCACTGCGCGCACCGCAGCGTTCATTCCGGGGGCATCTCCGCCGCTGGTTAATATGCCGATGGATTTTTTCCTGATCATAACAATTCCTCCCACACGATTGATATCGTACAGCGGTCTATTCGACCACCGCTACATTCTGTTCGCCAAGCTCCTCTTTTAACACCCGCAGCAGTATTCCGCAGAGCGAAACCCATAACTCTCGGGGCGCCAGAGTCAACTGACGGCTTTCAGTAAAGTATACATACACAGGGGTATCGCCGTCAAACACCGTCATATATTTTTGCGCGCTGAGCCACGCGGGCGACCCCGGCGCGGCGACCTTCAGATACAACCCCGGCCTTAATGCCTTGCTGCGGGTCTTTTCTGGCGGAGGCGGGGCTTTATTGGCATAAACGCCTGCCTGCTGGGCCGTATTTCCCATATCGTCCAAGGGGCGCGCCTCCTCTAAAATGAGCTTGGGGTCCTCGTCCTCCCTGTAGGACAATCTGCCGCTAAAAACCACGAGTCGGTCCACCTCGGTTAGCGCCGCATATTGCGCAAGCACCCGCGGAAAAACCAGCACTTCAATACTGCCGGTCAGGTCTTCGGCCGCGAGGTAGGCCATGGTATCCCCTTTTTTGATGATGGTCAGCTTTTTTGCGTCCACGACCGCAGCAATGCTGATACGGGCATCATCGTGAAGCGCGTCGGTTTTGCTCTCGGCCGAAGCGATAATGTCTGAAACGCTGACAACCGGCAGCGATGCAATCAGCTCACGATAGGCCAGCAGCGGATGCCCTGACACATAAAGACCAATGATCTCTTTTTCCATCTTCAAAAGCTGCGAGGGCTCAAATTCGGGCTGCTGGGCCAGTTGCTGATGCGCGTTATCCTCACCGGAGGAAAAGCCGTCAAATAAATTAACCTGCCCTGAGATATTTGCCTTATGTACCCGGTCAATATCCTCCAAAAGTGCGTCGCAGCCCGAGAGCAGCGCCCGGCGTGAAAGATTAAAGCCGTCGCAGGCCCCGCATTTAATCAGACTTTCCAGACTGCGACGCCGCAGGTCGGAAGCGTAGAGCCGGTTGCAGAAATCATAGATGTCGGTAAATTTGCCGTTGGTTTGCCGCGCGTCAAGTATGGCGCGCACCACCCCACGCCCGAGGTTTTTAATCGCGAGCAGCCCAAAGCGGATGCCGGATTCCGTCGCGGAAAACGCCTCAAGGCTTTCGTTTACGTCGGGGGGCAGAATGCGAATGCCCAGTCTTGCGCACTCGCCTATATAAGCAACCACCTTTGGCGTATTGTCCAGAATGCTGGTCAACAGCGCTGCCATATACTCCTTGGGATAGTGATATTTGAGATAAGCGGTCTGATACGAAACGTAGGCATAGGCCGCCGCGTGCGATTTGTTAAAGGCATAAGCCGCAAAGGCGCTCATTTCATCAAAAATAGCGTTGGCAACATCCTCCGGAATACCGTTTGCAATGCAGCCGGCGCACTCAATTGTACCGTCCTCATTTTTCAGGCCGTAAATGAAGTGCTCGCGCTCCTTTTGCATCACCGAGGCTTTCTTTTTGCTCATGGCACGGCGCACAAGATCGGCCCGCCCGTAGGAGAAGCCCGCCAGCTCGCGGCAGATTTGCATGACCTGCTCCTGATACACAATGCAGCCGTAGGTGACGTCGAGGATATTTTTAAGCCTCGGGTGCTTATAGGTCACAAGCTCCGGCTTGTGACGGTTCTGAATATAGCGCGGAATAGATTCCATAGGCCCCGGGCGATAAAGCGAAATGACCGCAATCAAATCCTCCATATGTTCGGGGCCAAGCTGCATCAGTACCTGCCGCATGCCGCCCGATTCAAACTGGAACACGCCCTCGGTATGCCCCCTGGAAAACATGGCATAAACCCCAGCGGCGTCGAGCGGGATGCCGTCCGCCGAAAAGTCCGGGGCCCTTTGGCGGATCATACGCTCACAGTCTGCAATGACCGTGAGGTTGCGCAGCCCAAGAAAATCCATCTTGAGCAGCCCCAGCTCCTCCAGTGTTCCCATCGGAAACTGTGTCACAATCGCATCCTCGCCGCTCTGTAAAGGAACATACCTTTCCACAGGCTCCTTGGAGATCACAACGCCGGCAGCGTGGGTTGAAGCGTGCCGCGGCATCCCCTCAAGGCTCATGGCAACGTCAATCAAATCGTGCGCGGCGGCGTCCTCGTCGTACAGGCGCTTAAAGTCCCTTGAAGAAGTCAGCGCCTTGGTAAGCGTAATGCCCAGCTCTGCCGGCACAAGCTTGGCGACGGTATCCACCTGCTGATAGCTCATCCCCAGCGCCCGGCCGCTGTCCCGAATGGCAGCGCGTGCCGCCATTGTGCCAAACGTGATAATCTGCGCAACATGGTCGGCCCCGTAGCGCCGAACGACATATTCTATGACCTCAGGACGGCGAACATAACAAAAATCAATATCAAAATCCGGCATGCTGATGCGCTCCGGATTTAAAAACCGCTCAAAGATCAAATGATATTTCATCGGATCAATGCCGGTGATGCCAATGCAGTAGGCCGCAAGGCTGCCCGCGCCCGAGCCTCGGCCGGGGCCGACCGGAATACCCTGAGACCTTGCATAGGCGATAAAGTCATGCACAATGAGGTAATAGTCGACATACCCCATCTTTTGGATAACCGACAGCTCGTATTCGAGCCGGTCAACGGCTTCCTGCGCGGGGTGCTCGCCGTAGTGGCGGCGCAGTCCCTCGTAGCAGCTGGTGCGAAAATATTCGCCGTTATCCCGCCCGTCAGGCGCTGTAAAGCTTGGGAGCTTTAACTCCCCGAAAGTGAACACAACATTGCAGCGCTCGGCAATTTCCAGCGTCGTATCCAGCGCATCCTCAAAACCGGGCAGCGCCTTGAGCATCTCATCGCGGGTCTTGACAAAAAACTCGTCGGTGGCAAACTCCATGCTGGAGTTTTCGACCGTCGTATTGGTTTGAATACAGGTCAGCACGTGCTGCATGCGGCTGTCCTCGCGGCGGATGTAATGCGCGTCGTTCGTCGCAACAATCCCCACCCCCAGCTCGGTCGCCAGACGGCGCAGCAGGGGCAGGATGCGCTGCTGCTCGGCAATGCCGTGGTTTTGCACCTCAATATAATAATTCTCCCGCCCGAAAATTTCAATATGCTTTTCGGCCGCCTGTTTCGCACCGTCGTAATCCCCTGCCATTAGCAGCCGGGGCAACTGCCCCGAGAGGCAGGCCGACAGGGCAATAAGCCCCTCGGACTTTTGGGCCAGCAGCGCCAGATCGACGCGCGGCTTGGTGTAAAAGCCTTCAATACAGCCATGAGACACCAGTGAAATCAGATTCTGATAACCGGTCATATCTTTACAGAGCAGCACCAGATGATACGGCGAGGAGTCGATGCGGTGCACCTTATCCTGCATGCCGCGCGGCGCAACATAAACCTCGCACCCAATAATGGGTTTGATGCCAGCCGCCTTTGCCCGCTTATAAAAATCGATAACGCCGTACATAACACCGTGGTCGGTAATAGCCATAGCAGTTTGTCCAATACTTTTGGCGTGTTCAAGCACTCTGTCAATGCGACAGGCGCCGTCGAGCAGGCTGTATTCGGTGTGCAGATGCAGGTGCGCAAAACGATCCATTAAACCGCCTCCCCTGTCTCGCGCAGCAGCTGCGCGGCCTGTGCAAGCTGGTTTAACCGGTGGTTGATGCCCGAACGGGATAAGCCCGAAAGTTTGGAGAGCTCGGAGAGCGACGCCTCAGGGTTTTGCTCCCGCAGGCAGGCTACCGCCACAGTTTGAGAAGGCAGTGTATCAAGCAGGTTATGCGCCCGCAAAAGCCCGATATCCGCAAGCTGCTTTTCGGCAGCCTTAAACAGCTTTCCCGCATTGGCTGCGTCACAGTTGGCCGCCCTGTTGGCGCGGTTGCGCAGGTCCTTGTAAATTTTTGTCTCCATCAGCTCAAGCGAGCAGCGGGTTGCACCCATCATGGTCAGCAGATCTTCAATCTGTTCGCTTTCTTTAAAATACAGCACCGTCTGTCCGCGGCGCACAGTGGATTTTGGCGGATAACCCGCGGTTGAGAGCAGCTCAAACAGCATGTCCGCCAGAGCGCCGTCGGGCGGCGTCAGCTCCAGATGGTAACCCTTGACCGGTTCGCTGACAGTACCGCAGGCCATAAATGCCCCGCCCAAAAACATCGGCAAATTTTCTTCCGACATCAGTTCTCGGTTAAAGCGTGTCTCACTATGCTCAAAGGCACGCAGCAAGCGTCCAGCATCCTCCGTGCGGCGCAATTCCACAGTGTAAAGCAACGCGCCGCGCGGGGCCTTCTGCTCCGAAAAAGCGGCGCGAACACCAATGGCATCCTTAATGGCAAAACCATAGAGCTTTGAGACGGTCAGATGCTCGGTGGCAATTGAGACACCCCGGCTGTCAAAATTTTTGCCCATCAAAAGCAGGCCGTAGCAAAAGGCCCGGTAGTACGGACTTTTTGACGGCCGCGAAAGATAAATTTCCTCTTTGACACGCGCTGCATAGGACAAAGCTGCTCACCTCGTCAACGTTGGTAGTCCCGGTGCAAAATCAGAACCGAATCGTGGCTTTCTTTTAACCGATTGCCCAGCCGCTCGGCAAACGAGACCGAACGATGGCGGCCGCCGGTGCAGCCAAACGCAATTACAAGGCTGCTCTTGCCCTCCCGCACATAAAGCGGCAGCGAATAATCGAGCATGGCGTTGTAATGGGCCAGCAGACCCTCGGATTCCTCAAAGCTGAAAACATAGCCGCTGACCCGCTCGTCACAGCCGGTCAGCGGGCGCAGCTCCTGTATGTAGTGCGGGTTGGGCAGACAACGCACATCCAGCACAATATCGGCGTCCGCCGGAACGCCGTATTTAAAACCAAACGACATAACGGTGACAGCCATGGCGTTGCTGCTTTTTGCAAAGAACAGCGAGACAATGCGTTCTTTAAGCTGCGAGGTTGAAAGCGTCGACGTGTCTACCAGATAATCGGCGCATGCACGCAACGGGCTCATGGCCTTGCGTTCAAGCAGAATGGCTTCCTGCAGCACCTTGACCGAATCGTCCATCAGCGGGTGCTTGCGCCGCGTCTCTTTGAAGCGGCGAATCAACACCTCGTCGGCCGCGTCAAGATACAGGGTGCGCACCTTATAGCCCTTATCGGTGAATTTTTTCTTTGTCTCACTGAAATCTTCAAAGTAGCAGCAGCTGCGGATATCAACCACAACGGCATATTTGTTGTGCCGGGCCGAGGTCTGACACAGCGTGATAAACTGCTCAAGAAGCTCGGCCGGAATATTGTCGATGCAAAAGTAGCCAATATCCTCCAAGGCATGCACGGCCTGAGACTTTCCGGCTCCGGAAAGTCCGGTAATGATTAAAAAATCCATTTTGAAATATCCTCTTTTTTGCCAAGGTATTTAATTTCCGGTTCAAGCAGCACGCCTGTGCGCCGGTAAACCGCATTTTTAACCGCTTCCAAAAGCGCCAGAACATCCCGGCAGGTGGCACCGCCGACATTGATAACAAAGCCCGCGTGCTTATTGCTGACCTGCGCGCCGCCGACCGTATAGCCCTTGAGCCCGCTTTCTTCAATCAGCGCGGCGGCATAGCCGGTTGGGGGGCGTTTAAAGGCGCTGCCCGCGCTCGGAAATTCGAGCGGCTGCTTGGCGGTCCGGCGGGCAAGAATATCCTTCATACGCGCATCAATCGCTTCCGGCGCGTCGGGGGTCAGCGCAAAATCAGCCCCACAGACAATATGCCCCTCCGCCTGAAAGCGGCTGGTGCGATAAGCAAACCCCGCCTGTGCGGCCGGTACGGTAGCAAAACAACCGTTCTGATCCAGCACGCGGACAGAAGCCGTCGCATCCTTCATCTCGCCGCCGTAGGCGCCCGCGTTCATATAAACGGCACCGCCCACGCTACCCGGAAT
>JAEWYJ010000271.1 GCA_023395695.1 Bacillota bacterium
ACCTGCACCCACGCAAAGTGCGCCCCGGTCACACCGGGATTGCTCTGGGACATGCCCTGATGGGTGGCCCACAGCTCCTTTTGTTCCTGCTTGAGTGCAAAAGTAGCAGCTTGAGCAAAAGACACAGCGGTCTCATCCGGGAATATGACCATGCCGTTCTTAATGCCAAGTACGTCCGCTCCGGTTCCCTTAAGCCGCGCGGCGGCGTTAATAATATCTTGCCTCAGCTTTTGGGCGCAGTCAAATACCGCCCGGCCAATTACGTAGGTGGTGCGGCTGGCAAAGCACCCAACGTCGTGGGGGGTTACCGCTGTATCGCCCTCCGTCATTATAATTTTCTCCGGCGGGATATCGAGCACCTCTGAAACAATCATCTTCATAGCGGTGACCGTTCCGCAGCCGTGATCGTGCAAGGTTGCCTGCACCTGAATACCGCCGGATTCACTGACCCGCATGGAAACGCCGGCATAATCGGGAAAACGCGGAAAATAACCGTTAACATGGCCCGCGCAGCCCACCGCAAGGCCGCGGCGGTAACGGCTCTGGCTTTGATTAAAGTTTAGATTGTCAACCCTGCGCGCCTGCCAGTGAAAGTCCTCTTTTCCTAATAAAAGACATTCCTCAATCCGGATTTCTCCAAGCGGCAGCTTGCTTTTTCTGTCACATTCGCCGGGGTGCGCCACGTTTTTCAGTCTTAATTCCAGCGGGTCCATTGCAAGATTTCGGGCCGCCATATTCAAATTATGCTCCATCATGAGATACATTTCGGGTGCGCTCCAGCCGCGGTAAGCACCGGCCATCGGCGTGTTGGTGCAGACCGCCCTCGCTTTATAATGCGCAAAGGGATAGCTGTAGCATCTGAAAAATTTACTGGCCAACGCGTTGAGATAATCGCAGGCATTCCCCACATAGCCGCCCGTGTCCAGAGTAACGTCGGCGCCCAGACTTTGAATTTTGCCATCCGGTGTAATTTTGGAAAAAAAAGTTGCAGTCAGCGGTGCGCGCGAGATGGTCGAAACCATTGTCTCGGCGCGGTTAAAAACCAGCTTTACCGGTCTTTTAACCCGCATGGCGGCTGCTGCGGCGACAGGCTCCAATATCCACTCCTGCTTGCCGCCAAAGCTCCCGCCCATTGTACTTTTAATAACCCGCAGCTTCTCGTAGGGCAAATCAAACAGGTCGGCCAGAACCGTGCGAATGCCATAGACCGATTGATTCGGGCTCCAGACGGTCAACTCCTCCATATCCTCCTGCCAGGAAGCCACGCAGCAATGCGGCTCCATCGCCATATGCGTCAAGCGCGACAGGTAACTCTCGGTGACAGTCTCGACAGCGTCTTCCTGCATTTCGGCTTCGTTCCCAAAGCAAAGATCAAGCGCGCCGAACACTGCGCCTTCCTCATGGATGTCGTCAATTTTTCCGGACAGCGCCGTCTTTGCGTCAACCGCAAAGGGCAGCTGCTCATATTCTATTTTTACAAGCTTGGCTGCGGCGCGTGCCAACTCGGCAGTTTGTGCGATAACGCACCCAATCCGATCTCCAACATAGCGCACATGTCGGTTGAACACCCGGTCCTGATCGATGGTTTGCTGTCCCTTAATGGTTCTGTAGCGGTTGAACGCGCGGTCTGTCGTATTAAAGCAATGTATAATATCAACGACGCCCGCAGCTTTGAGCGCCTTGGTATCGTCAATGGATTTAACATAGCCATGCGGAATGCTGCTGAAAATAACCGCTGCATGTAGCATGCCCGCCAGCTGCATGTCCCCTGCATATTTAACCGAACCGGTCACTTTTGCTTTCGCGTCGTGAATCGGCTGGCTTTGACCCACAATATTCATAAAATTTACTCCTTGCCCCCCTTTATCTTAATGATATTTCAAACAGTACACCTCAATAGCATTGGTTTTGAAACATCAGTAAGATAAAGCGCAGGGAGGACGGCGAGCCTCGACGTCCTCCCCTTGTTGGTACGATAGACAGCTTTAAGCTAATCTTCCAGCTTTTCCATAAAGAAAACCTTGATGGATGAGATAATCTGGAACAGGAACACGAACAACACTACAAAGCCTCCGGCTGTTGCAAGCGCCTTAACGCCGTCAACGCCCTGTGCACCGCCGCCAAATGCAGCCATGACAATTGCAACCGTGCCAATCACGATACCCCAAAGCACTTTTATCTTGGCAGGCGGCTCGGTTCCGATGGGAACGTCCTTCACGCACATGGAACCAACGTTTGTAAGCGTGGCGTCGGCCGCCGTGACAAACGAGATGACAATAATAATCAGGTTAAAGGGCACAATCAGCGTTCCTAGTCCGAAAGGCAAATTTTTCAAGAACTCCCACATTGCCATAACGGCGCCGCCGGAATTTAATGCGCCGACAAGATCGGCAGTTCCGGTCATCTGCATGTGCAGCGCGCTGTTTCCCCAAATACCAAACCAGATAAATCCAAATACAGAGGGTAATATCCAGTTGACAATCATAAACTCGCGGATGGTGCGCCCGCGCGAAACCATTGCAAGAAAAATACCGGTTACCGGTGCGTAGGCAATCCAGCAGGCCCAGTCAAACAGCGTCCAGGAGCGTGTCAGCGCCGCGCCGCCAATGTCGATGGGGTCGAGCCCCCAGAGGAAAAAGTTATCGGCCCAGACCGCAAGACCTGCCGTACTGTTGCGCAGGATGAAAAGCACAGGGCCGGTCAAAAGCAACAGCGCAAGAACTGCATAGTAAAACCA
>JAEWYJ010000300.1 GCA_023395695.1 Bacillota bacterium
TCGGTGCACCTCTGCCGCGGCAGACTGACCGCGCTTTTGGTGCTGGAGCTTTCGCTGCTGGGTTGGCGCATGTTGGATTTTTTCATTCATCCCTGCTTGTTTACACTGCCGTACCGTTATACCGTCAAGGGCCTTTACGCCCATTATCTGCTTGAGATGGCCAAGCGCGGTATGGATAAAGTGGAAGAAGCGTAGCAATAATTGCATAGATTAAAAGCGCCGCGCCTGTTGTTTAAAACAGGCGCGGCGCGTGCTATTGTGCTTGTGCAGCCGCGTAAAATAGGCCGTCAAGACAGTGCGTTTCTAAGTTTGTCGCTATATTTTTGAAAACTTTATCTCAGTTCCAAAAAGAAAAGCTTTGCGCCGCTGTCCCCGGTGCAAAGCTTTTTGTTTTTATGAGCTAAGAGCGCGGCTGTTCGCCGGTATCGACATCGCCGACAGCGCTGATATAATAGCCCTCATCCCACTTGGTCAGCGTATACAGCATATACTTTTCAGGGGTGGGCTGATCGGAGTCTTTGTTGGTCTGCGGGTCGGTACTCCAGATATTGCCCGGCGCGACATAGCCGACCGTCAGCGTGACGGTGTCGCCCTTTTTGACAATGCTTGTAATAGCGGGCGAATAAGCCACCTTATTGACCGAAGGCACGCGATAGGCCGAAATTTCGGGGTCGAACAGGTAGCTGGCATCGTTATCCTCAAAGCTCTGGTGGGTGAGCACGACGTTCGGACCAAACAGCTTGGTGGCGGCTACGTTGACGTCCGATGAGGGGACAAGCAGCAGGCCATTGTCGTCATAGGTATAAGCGCCGCGGTTTTCACCCATCAGCGCCGCCCAGAGCGACGATTGCAGCAACAGGCTTTGCTCGACGTTTTCCACCCGGGAAATGGGGACGGGATCCATCATGACGACCGGGCTGATAAAGCTTTGGTACCGCGCGCGCTTGGCGCTGTTGTCAAACAGCCCGCCAACCGTGTCAAACCCCCAAAGGACCACCGAAAAAAGGCCGACGGCGGCAAGGGCGACAAAGGTTCCGCCGATGATGGTCGCAAGCTTGCGGCGCTGGGCCGGGCTGCGGCGCGGGCGTATGGTTTTGGTTCGTTTCATGCTTCCTCCGTCAGGCGCGAATCTGCCCGTCGCCTGTCACGATATATTTGATTGAGGTCAGCTCACGCAGACCCATAGGCCCTCTCGCGTGCAGCTTTTGGGTTGAGATGCCAATTTCGGCGCCGAGGCCGAATTCTCCGCCGTCGGTAAAACGGGTTGAGGTGTTGACATAGACCGCCGCCGAATCCACCTCAGCCACAAATTTGTGGCTGGCCGAGACGCTGTCGGTAACAATACCATCGGAATGCCCGGTCGCGTATTTTGCGATGTGGGCAATGGCTTCGTCAATGCCGCCAACCACCTTCACTGCAAGAATATAGTCGTTATATTCGGTTTCCCAGTCGGCGTCATTTGCGGGCTTAATATCTCTTAAAATGGCGCGGGCTTCCGGACAGCCGCGCAGCTCGGTGCTGTGGGTGTCAAGGGCTGCCTTCATCATCGGCAGAAATTTTGCCGCAACGTCGCGGTGTACCAGCACCGTTTCAAGGGCGTTGCAGACCGAGGGACGCTGTGTTTTGCTGTTATCGACAATATTGACCGCCATCTCAAGGTCGGCGGCCGCGTCAATATAAACATGGCAATTACCCGCGCCGGTCTCAATGGTGGGCACGCTGGCATGCCGGACAACCGACTGAATCAGCTTGGCGCTGCCGCGCGGAATCAGCAGATCGATGTAGCCGTCAAGCCGCATCAGCCGCTCGGCGGTATCGTGGGAGGTATCCTCCACAAAGCTGATCGCATCGGCCGGAATACGGGCCGACTGCAGCGCCTCGCGCATGAGCGACACAAGCACGCGGTTGGTGGCGTATGCTTCCTTGCCACCGCGCAGAATGCAGGCGTTGCCGCTTTTCAGGCAGATGACGGCAGCGTCGACCGTCACATTGGGGCGCGCTTCGTAAATCATAGCAATGACACCGATTGGCACGCGGATTTTAACAATGCGTAAGCCGTTGGGGCGGGTGAGGCCCTCGTCAATAGCGCCCACAGGGTCGGGCAGTGCCACAACCTCCTCGGTTGCGGCGGCAATGCTGTCAATACGCTCACCGGTCAGCGTCAGGCGGTCAATCATAACCGTTCGCACGCCGGCGGCCTCGGCATTGGCAATATCCAGCCGGTTGGCCTCTAAAATGGCCGGCTTATTCTCACGCAGCTTTTGGGCAATGGCGAGAAGGCCCGCATTTTTAACGGCGGTATCCAGCGTTGCAAGCGTACGGGCCGCCTTGCGGGCATTCTTGCCTAACGATACAAGGTCATACATCCTGCTTCCTCCCTAAAAAGTATGTGCCCACCGGCACGCCGTCAAACAGGTCGTAGAGCAGCGCGGGGTTTGAACCGTTGATAATCGACATGTCGATGCCGGCGCCGCAGGCGATATCGGCAGCGTGTATCTTGGTCACCATGCCGCCCTTACCGAACATGCTGGAGCTTCCGCCCGCCAGATGGCGAACCTCCTCAATATCTTCGACCAGGGGGATCAGCGTGGCGGTAGAATCCTCCTTGGGGTTGGCGGTATAAAGGCCGTCTATGTCCGACAGCAGCACCAGTACATCCGCATTAATCAGCGTTGCCACAATGGCCGAAAGCGTATCGTTGTCACCAATTTCTATTTCCTCGGTCGAAACGGTGTCGTTTTCGTTAACAATCGGAATAATGCCGAATTCCAGCAGGCGCTCAAAGGTGTTGATGACATTTTGCCGCCGCTGCTGCTGCTCTACAACATCGCGGGTGAGCAGAATCTGCGCAACCGAATGGTTAAACTCCCCAAACAGCTTGTCGTAGGTATACATCAGCTCGCACTGACCGACGGCGGCACACGCTTGCTTGGTCGGCATGTCGGCAGGTCGGCTTGGCAGCCCAAGCACCCCAATGCCAACGCCGATGGCGCCCGACGAGACCAGCACAATCTCCTTGCCGCTGTTCTTCAGATCGGCCAGCGTCTTGACCAGGCTCTCAAGACGGCGGTAGTTAATCAGGCCGCAGCCGTGGGTGAGCGTGGTCGTACCGATCTTAATGACAATGCGTTTCGCTTCCTGAAAACGGTTCATAACGTCTTTTCCTCTCTGTTAGGGTGTTTTCTTAAATATCAAAGACGAAGGGCCTGCCCGATGCAACCCCAACATTTTTGATGCGGCAAATTACATGCTTGACGCCAATTGCCCTGCATCTGGGACTGGACGCTTCTGGGCAGCCTATTCCTCGGGTGCGGGCGGCACATAGCGCATAATAACCGATACAATGCGCTGCTCGGCCATCTCGGAAATTTCGACCCGGATGCCGTTATATTCAAAGCTGTCGCCCACCGAGGGGATGCGCCCCAGCTGTTCAAACGACCAGCCGCCCACCGAGGAATATTCGCTGTCAAAATCGCGCTCCTCATAGCCGATGCGGTCAAGTGCGTCGGTAATGGGGTAGTCGCCCGATACGCGGTAGACGTAAGACTCGAGCGCTACAAAATCAATCTCCTCGTCCTCGTCCTCGTCCCATATTTCACCGACCAACTCTTCCAACAGATCTTCCATGCTCACAATGCCCATTGTACCGCCAAAGTCGTCAATGACCACGGCCATATGGGTGCGCTGACGTTTAAAATCGTTTAAAAGCAACGCGGCACGGTGGCTTTTGTGCACAAAAAGCGGCTTGGCCAGCAGGGTGCTTAAATCGACAGGCGACTGATCGTGAAGCAGCGCCTCAAGGTAGTCACGGGTATGCAGAATACCGATGATATTGTCAAGCGAGCGCTCAAACACCGGAATGCGCGAAAAACGCTCATTGAGGATGATAGCACGTATTTTTTCGGGCGGATCGGTCATGTTGATGGCCGTTATGTCGACGCGCGGCGTCAGAATTTCCTGTACGGTGGTGCTGTCAAACGACAGCGCCGACTGCATCAGCTCAGAGCGCTGCTCGTTGAGCACGCCCTCTTCCTCGATAGTTTCAATAATATTCAAAAGCTCCTGTTCGGTGACCAGCGGATGATTGGCGCTGTCGCCGTAGAGTTTGGAAACAAGCTCCTGCAGCTTGACGAACAGCAGCGACAGCGGCATTAGAACATAAATAAAAACCGACAGCGGCCCGCACAGAGAAAGTGCGATTGACTCGGCGTTTTCCTTGGCAATGCTTTTGGGCAGCACCTCGCCGAAGATCAGAATAACCACCGTGGTGGCGGCGGTGGCAATGGCAACGCCACCTGCCCCGAATATGCTGGTGGCCAGCACCGTAGCGGCCGAGGCCGCCGCGATATTCACAACGTTGTTACCGACCAGGATGACCGACAGCGTACGGTCAAACCGCTCAATCATTCCTAAAGCACGCTGGGCGCGGGGGTCGCCGTCCTCCGCCATCGTTTTAAGGCGCACCTTATTGATGGATGAAAGCGACATCTCAGAGGCGGAAAAAAACGCGGACAGGGCAATCAGGGTAAACAGCAGTATAAACGTCCATAAACCGTCTGTGTCCAAAAAAAGCTCAACTCCATTTTAAATATACAAATTCCATTGCGTACGGTTATAAGCAAATAGATTAAACTTAATTTTAGCATGGTTGCAAAAACTTCTCAACAACAAATTATGAAGTCTTTGCAAAAACTATCCATAAAAGGCAAAAGACCGCCTTGACGGCGGGCTTTTGTGTGTGAGGAACTTTCCTGTTCTGTCGGGACCTCCGGCTGGCCCTGTGCAGTTGGAGAGCTGGAAGAGGCCATGCAGATTTAGTGGGGGACAAACCACGACCGCCACAACAGGAGATGAAGGATTTCTAAGCTAATTTTAACAGAAATTTCATAAAAATGCAAGCAGTAAATTGAGAAAAAATTTGCACGCACCTTTGAATGCAAGGGCATATAAAACACATCGGGTATACCTGTTCAGGCGTCAGATTTTATACCCGGAGCGAAACGGCCATGCAAATTTAAAGCAGGCGAAATAAAGGTAAAAGGAGGATGGGGCATACCGACCCATCCTCCTGAAAGATTGCTGTTACAGGTTCTGCTGCTTGGCAGCCAGCGCCTCAAGCACCTCGCGGCGG
>JAEWYJ010000036.1 GCA_023395695.1 Bacillota bacterium
GCATAAGGCGCATCAGCTGATGCGGAAAAGTCATACGCGAGAATGAAAGCCGCAGCGCCGCCGCCTGCTTGACACAGCTATGCAGCCCGAACGAGCTGCCAATGACAAACGAAAAAGCGCTGTTGCCCGCTGTTTCCAGCCTGTCGAGTCTGGCGGAAAGCTGTTCGGAGGAGAACATGTCCCCCTCAATACACAGCGCCACAACGGCGGTTCCCTTGGCCTTTTCAAGAATTTTTTCGCCCTCGGCCGCCAGTGCCGCGTCAATCTGCGCCGCTGAGGGGCGTTCGGGCAACCGGGCCTCGTCAAGCTCGACAATCTGCACCTTTGAATAGGCCGACAGGCGCTTTAAATATTCAGCGCAGCCCTGTGCCAGATATTGCTCTTTAAGTCTGCCGACCGTGATAAGCCTGATAATGCGCATGGAAGATAATCTCCTGTTCAAAAGCAGTTGCCAGTGATATAAACATTCAATAAGCCATCAAAATATCTGCTGCATTATTGAATATTTATATCAAAGCTTTATAGCGTCATTTGACGCGCGGCTTATAGACGGTATTTGTTGCGCACTTTAAATGTAAGGGCAAATGCAACCACAGCAATGGCTATTAATCCAATAACAAACTCAAAAGCATCTTGTTGGTAAAAGCTCGGATATTTTAGCCCCATAAAAGTGAGTCCGACCCCCAATATTGCATCCGGCAAGGCAATGTCGCGTTGAAAAGCTTTACACCAAGCCTGTGTTCTATAACTTTTTCGAACAATATAAGGGCAGCCGAACCAGCTTAAAACGGCTATAATCATCCAATATATGCCCATAAACACTACTGCCACAACAGCGCCCCCTTCTCTTGCTTTCGATTTATTCGCCCCTTTCAATCGGATGCCGCATTAAAGGCAGGCATTATAAAAAGTCTTGCATATGCCACCGGCTGACGGTTCACAAAAATGCTGCCGATGCAGTCAGCTATAACAAAAGCAATCAAAACCGTATCAGCCGCGAGGCCGCGTCATAGGGCGCAACGTCCAATTCAAAATCGACGTCGCGCTGTGCGCCCCGCTCGGCCAGTGCAGCCGCCACTGTCTGTTCGGCCAAGGCAGGGTTGTTATTCTCCCGCGAGAGGTGGCCCAGAAAGAGCTGCGCCGTCCCCGACTCTACCAGCGCCGCGGCAAACGCCGCCGAACTGCCGTTATCAAGGTGCCCGTTCTGCGAAGCAATGCGCTGCTTTAAAAACCAGGGGTATGGCCCCATGCGCAGCAGCTGGGGATCGTAATTTGCTTCAAGCAGCACCGTCCGGCATCCCATAACCCCCCGCGCAACCTCATCGGTGACCGTCCCTAAGTCGGTCGCGACAGCAACGGTCTGCTCATTGGGCAGCGTCAGGCGGTAGCCGACACTGGCTGCGCTGTCATGCGGGGTGGCAAACGCCTGCACCCGCATGCCCGCAGTCTCAAAGGCCTGCCCGGTTACCTCAATAAGCGTTGCGCCCGCCGGCACATGGTTGTGCGCCACAATATAGTCGAGTACCGGTCCGGTGGCATACACCGCAGCGCCGGTCTTTTTAATCAGATTGCACAGGCCCTTAATATGGTCGGTATGCTCGTGCGTAAGCAGCACTGCGCAGAGCTCGGACGCCGACTCGCCCGTCTCGGCGATGGCGTTGACAATTCTGCGGCAGCTGATGCCCGCGTCGACCAGCAGCGCGCCCGCCGCACAGGATATGTAGGTGCTGTTGCCGGCGCTGGAGGAAGCCAGCACACAAAATTTCGCCAATAAAATCGCCCCTTTAAAACTGACAGAAAATAAGCCACAACCTCCGGCTAAGCCGGAGGCTTGATTAGGCCCTATAAGGGCCTGTTACCGGCAAGCGTCTCAAGACGCACTGAATATTCTTTCGCTTGCATCACTCGCCCTACCGCCCGTAAACGGGCAATTTGCTCACCTATTGTCGCTTCATGCAAACTCGTTCCCCGCTAAAGTAGCAGCTCGCTTCGCTCGATGCTTTCAGCTAAAGCTAACGGGAGATTCCACCAGCAGAGCTGGTGGTTTATTTGATACAACAAAACGGCTATCCCCAAATCCTTTCGGGGATAGCCCCAGCGTCACACGACTACTGCGCCGGCCGGATTACATCCGGGTCGGGCGTAATCTGCTTTTTAATATCCGCGCCGACCTGCGTCAGCTTTTCAATAATTTTTTCATAACCGCGCTCAATGTGCTCAATATCCTCAATTTCGGTGACGCCCTCCGCTGCAAGCGCTGCGATGATAAGCGCCGCCCCGGCACGCAGATCGGTCGCCTTGACCGGTGCGCCGGTCAGACGGGGAACGCCCTCGATAACCGCCATTTTGCCATCGACCGAGATGTTGGCACCCAGGCGTTTAAGCTCGTCGATATATTTGAACCGGCCGCCCTCCCACACGCCCTCGGTGATGATGCTTGTGCCACATGCGCGGCAAAGCATAGCGGTAACCTGGGGTTGCATATCGGTGGGAAAGCCCGGATGCGGCAGCGTTTTAATATTGACCTTATTGATAACGGCCTGTCCTGTCACATGCACAGCGTCGTCAAGCTCCTCAACAACCGCGCCCGCTGCCGACAGCTTGTCGCTAATCGACTCCAGGTGTTTGGGAATAACATTTTTAATCAGCAAATCCGACCCGGTCGCCGCCGCCAGCACCATATAGGTGCCCGCCTCGATCTGATCGGGAATAATGGAATAGGTGCTGGGACGGAGCACATCCACCCCGTGAACCTTAATAACATCGGTACCGGCGCCGCGTATATCGGCCCCCATTGAGTTTAAAAAGTTGGCCAGATCGACAATGTGCGGCTCCTTGGCGGCGTTTTCCATAATAGTGACGCCATGCGCCTTTACCGCAGCCATCATAACATTAATTGTAGCGCCCACGCTGACCACGTCAAAATGTATATGCGCACCCGTCAGGCGGCTGGCCGCGGCACAGATCATGCCGCCGTCAACCGTAACCTCAGCACCCAGCGCCGTAAAGCCCTTGAGGTGCTGGTCAATGGGACGGACGCCAAAATTGCAGCCGCCCGGCATGGAAACATTTGCTGTGCTGCAACGGCCAAGCAATGCGCCAAGAAAATAATAGGACGCCCGCATCGCCCTCGCAAACTCGTAGGGCACCTCGTTGCAGTCTACAGCAGAGGTATCTATTTCAAGTGTGTCGCGGTTGATGCGGCGGGTTTTTGCGCCGAGGTGGGTCAGAATTTCGAGCAGTATCTCAACATCGCTGATATCGGGGACATTTTCAATGACGCAACGGCCCTTGGCCAAAATTGTCGCCGGAATAATGGCGACCGCGGCATTCTTGGCGCCGCTGATCATAATTTCTCCACTGAGGGGGCGACCGCCTTTTATAATGAATTTTTCCAAGGCGAACCTTCCTTCCGTTATTTGCTAACTTATAGTATCTCTCAGAAGCAAAATGTTTAAGCATGGGTTTTGACCAAAAGCCCGTAATTTTTATTTTCAGTGATTTCATCTGAAAATTTCCAGACAGGAATTTTAAGCAATAAATAAAGGCTATGCTTTGCCGGTAAAAGCAAAAATCCGGCAGCCCCACCGTAGGGCAGCCCCATTAAAAGCATTAGTGTGTTGATTTTTAAGCAGTAGCAAAACGCTAAAATGCGGCATTAAAGCCGCAAAATGCCACAGCTGCCCCGTTTGCCCATAAGCGACGTTGACAACTTGCGCAATTTTGTTTATTGTACAATTTTTCGGTAGAGATGTCAATTAACAAGCGGTAACAAACCCTGTAAAACCCAAAAAGCGCACCATCCAATGACTGGAAGCGTGCGCTTACAGGTTTGCCGGCAACAGATGCCGACCGCTATTTCGTCCTCATTCTGGCATATTTTTCTCTTGTGGCAAGCCCTCCGCGAATATGCCGCTGCGACTTATTCACCTCGAGCACATGCCTGCACTGCTCGTGCAGCGACGGCGACAGCAGTTTGATCCTTTCGCTGACGTCTTTATGTACGGTTGTCGCTTATTTGAACGGTTTCTGATAACCCAATGTCTGTAAAGCTGCGCAGGTTAATTTCCACATGCCCGTTTTCATCCACGATAATGCTTTCGATCACGCTCCCCAGCAGCTCGTTTGTCAAATCATCGGCATTCAAAGCCGCTTCAATGCTCCGGAAGGTTTCCCGCAATTGCTGCGCAAAAACATCACTCTTGCTCATACTGCGCCGAATCAGCTCCAGCTCATATTCCAGCCGCTTAATTTCGGCGTTGCAGCGTCCGGCACTCTCTCGCAGTTCATCCAGTGTGATGATGTCGTTGCGGTACATAGCCATATCTTTTTCCTTATCGCTTTGCAGCTTTTTAAGCCTTTCAGCCAAGGCTTTTTCATTCTGGATGCCAACATCCTGCGCCTTATACTGGCTGGTGAATTTTCCAACCATCCTGTTCATCACAGCATCCTGGTCTTTAAGCCTGCCTAAAAGATACAAGCGAATTTGCTGGAGCAGCATGTCCTCATCAATAACGGTATCATTGCAGCAGCTGTCAACGCCCATGCTATACCGGCGGGCGCATGTCCACCGAATATAAGTGTTGCGGTACTGGCGCTTGAATCTCAGAAAGGAGCTGCCGCAACAGCTGCATTTAATCAGCTGGCTGAAAATATACTTTTCAGTACGGCGCTGCCCGTCGGTATTAAACGCCGTGGCACGACTTTCGCGCAGGGGCGCGACACGGTCAAACAGCTCCGGCTCAATAATTTTAAGGTTGGGATTTTCTACAATATACCACTCGGTTTCGTCATTCTTCCTGCGCTCGCTGGTCAGAAAATCCTTGATGCTTTCTCGTCCGTTAACCACAACGCCGGTATAGATGCGGTTTTCAAGAATACGTCCAATGGCGCGCTGTGTCCACTCGCACCCGCGTTTGGTCTCG
>JAEWYJ010000081.1 GCA_023395695.1 Bacillota bacterium
GCTTTAAGGTGCGGGACGAGGGAATCCGGACGCTCTGGATGCCCGATGACGACGCCCGTGCCCAATGCGAGGCCTATGGCCAAAAGGTTGCCGAATAACATCGGCGCCAAGCGCCAAACTGGAATAAACAGGGGACAACAATACTGACCGGGGACACACCCACGGCCAATGAACGGAGGTATAAAGATGAGCCAGGAAATTAATAACCGGGAATACCGCAAAAATGTCATTAAGGGCCTTCTGCGCAAGCTGCACGCGGGCCAGACAGTCGACGACGTAAAGCAGGAATTTGACGCGGCCTTTTCAGGTGTTTCCGCCTCGGAAATCTCGGAGGCGGAGCAGGCGCTGATTACGGAAGGCGTGCCGGTCAGTGAGGTGCAACGCCTTTGCGACGTTCACTCCGCCGTTTTTAAGGGCAGCATTGAGGAAATTCACACACCGCAGGAGGACAACCTGCCGCCCGGTCATCCCGCGCACACGCTCAAAGCGGAAAACCGGGCGTTAGAGCAGTTGATAGCCCGGCGCATACGTCCGGCCTTTAAAGCATTTATGAACCGTGAGCAGTCCGCGGCACAGCTTGCCAAGGAAATTGAACCCCTCAAGCAGCTGGACCGGCATTACCTGCGGAAGGAAAACCTGCTGTTCCCCTACATGGAGCAGTACGGCATCACCGCTCCGCCCAAGGTGATGTGGGGCGTCGACGACGAGATACGCGCCCTGATTAAGGAAGCCTCTGCGCTGGCCGGGGCCGGTGACCCGGCAGCGGTTGAAAAGCTTGAAGAAGCGCTGACCCGCGTGGAAGAAATGATTTTTAAGGAGGAGCATATCCTTCTGCCCATGCTGCTCCAGACCCTGACAGCGCAGGAATGGAAAAACATTGCGGACGAAAGTGCCGAGCTGGGCTATTGCCTGATTGATGCGCCGCCCGCATGGCAGCCTGAAGCAGCGTCCGACGCAGTCACGCCCCCAACACTGCCGGAGCGTGGTGATATTGCGCTCCCTACCGGCTTCTTGTCGGTGACCGAGCTGACGCATCTGCTCAATACGCTGCCGGTTGATATTACCTTCGTCGGAAAGGATGACACGGTACGCTACTTCTCGCAAGCTGCCGAGCGCGTTTTCCCCCGCACCAAGGCCATTATCGGCCGGGAGGTTGCCAACTGCCACCCGCCGGCCAGCGTGCATATTGTGGAGGGCATTGTGGCCGACCTGAAGTCGGGTAAGAAAGACCACGAGGACTTCTGGATTAAAATGGGCGGCAAATATATTTATATCCGCTATTTTGCGGTGCGGGACGAAAAGGGCGCGTACCTCGGCGTGCTGGAGGTGACGCAGGATATTGCGGCTATCCGGCAGATTGAAGGCGAAAAGCGGCTGGTATCCGAATAAATACAAATGTTATAAAGCAAAAGGCAATGCCCATTCTTTTCATTTCCCGAAAAGAATGGGCATTGCTGTGTACCAAAATAGGGCTTGCTTACAGCCACAGGCTGACGATAAAAGTAGCCAGCAGGCCTCCAAGCGACATAACAACGTTGGAAATGCTTAATGTACGCAGACCCGTTTTCATATCAAAGCCCATGCAATTGGTGTAGACCCAAAAATAGCTGTCGTTGACATGGCAGCACGCACGCGCGCCCGCACCGGAAGCCAAAAAGATCAGAATGGGGTCTAATCCGAGCTGAGCGCCGATGGGTGCGGATAAGGTAGCCGCCGTAACAACCGCAACGGTACCGGAACCCTGCACCACTTTAAGTAAAGCGGAAATTGCAAAGGGAATTAAAATAAAGGGCAGGCCGGTATTAATAACCATCTGCGCAAGGCTGTCGCCCGCACCGGAGACCTTAAGAATCTGCCCCAAGGCGCCGCCGGCCGCAGTGATAAAGACAATGGGGCCTGCATCCTTGAGCGAGGTATCCATAATGCGCATGACCGCCTTGTTGCCCAGCCGTTTGCCCAGCGTTGCAATTGCCAGCAAAGCGCCGATTGCCAGCGCAATGTTCGGGTCGCCGACAAAGCTGGTCACCATCAGCACAGGGGACTCCTTAGGCAGCAGCATGCTACAGGTGGTATTCATGATAATGAGAACAATCGGCAGCAGCAGCGGCATAAGGGCTGCAAGCGAACCGGGAAGGTCGCTGTCCTCCATATCAACCTCTTTTTGCGGCTCTGCATCCTCACGGAAGGTATAATAAGATTCCGGCTTGTTCTTAAAATAAAATTCTGCAAACAGCCACCCGGCCGCAGTCATGAAAACGGCGGCAAACGCACCGTACATAATGGCGCGGCCAATGTCAATGCCAAGCATACCGGCGGCGGCAAGCGGCCCCGGGGTGGGCGGCACATACACATGGGTCGCAAGCAGTCCGGCGGAAAGCGAAACCGCCAAAATTGCCAGCGGAACCTTCGTCTTTTTAGAAATGGCCTTTACCAAAGGCGACAAAATAACAAAACCGGCGTCGCTGAATACGGGGATTGATATAATATAGCCGGCAATGGCCATTGCAAGGCCGGAACGCTTCTGGCCGACCAGCCTGACCGTATCCAACGCCATACGATTGGTGCCCTTTGCTTCATCCAGATAGTTGCCCAGCATAATGCCAAAAATAATGACAATACCAATGCTCTTAACAGTGCCCGAAAAGCCGGCGACAATGGCGGTTACCACTTCGGTAGACGGCATGCCGGACAAAACACCCATAACGAGGGCCGTGGCAAGCAGCGCCATAAAGGCGTTGGCCTTTACCTTAAGCGCCAGGAAAAAGAGCACCGCCAGCCCAATAAGAAAAACCAGTTCGATTGGCATAGTATTCCCTCCAAAAAAATCAATAGCTTAGTCCGCGTATTTCGCCCTAAACAAGGGCTTGATGCCTCCTGCGTTAATAATCTGCAAAATATGGTCACCAAGCTTTTCGCTGGGAATCGTCTCCCCAGTGTCTGCAATCGTTATAATACCCGCTTCCACATCAATGCTCAGCTC
>JAEWYJ010000088.1 GCA_023395695.1 Bacillota bacterium
ATCATGACCAATGCCAGCAAATATTTTGCGCCCACCATATCCGCCCGCGTCACCGGCAGGCTGGCGCCGTACGGGTCCCACTTGGCATAATGGTCGTAGGAAAAGGAGCTCATGACCATCATGATGCAAAGTATTCCGGACAGGCCTGCAAAAAAATAGACATTGTCCCACGTAATGCCCGAAACCAGATAAATAACAACCATTAAGCTAATCGTTCTGGCATAGCTTTTTAGCATCAGAATATCCTTTAAAAGCAAACCCTTCATGGTCTCTCCCCCTTGACATAAAACAGCATGATATCTTCCAGCGTTGCGTAATCGACGGTCAGCTCGGGGCGCTGCCGACGCAGCCTTGCCGCATCCTGCACCAGCACATTGCAGCCAAACTGATGCGACAGCCTCCGCACGACAAACTCCTGCGGAATTCCGGCCAGCTGCTGCGCACTGCAACGCAGCAGACCGTAGCGCTCAAGCAACGCGTCCTTCTGGTCACAGAGCAGCACCTCTCCCTGATGCAGGAAGCAGATGTAATCACATATTTTTTCAAGATCTCCCGTAATATGCGAGGATATGAGAATGGCGTGCGCTTCGTCCTGAATGAACGCCATAAGAATATCGAGTATCTCATTGCGCACGATAGGATCCAGACCGCCGGTCGGCTCGTCGAGCAGCAGCAGCCTGGGTGATGAGCCAAGTGCCGCCGCGATGGAAAGCTTCATGCGCATTCCGCGCGAAAAGGTCTTGAGTCTGGCTTTGGCGGGCAATGCAAAACGATCGAGATAGCTGTAAAATAAATCGGTGTTCCAGTTGGGGTATAGCTGTCTGAGCACCCTTTCAATCTCGGCAGGGCAAAGCAGCTCAGACCAGCGGCAATCGTCAAAAACCACCCCAAGCTGCGCTTTGACCGTGCGTTCGTCGAAAACGGGATCCAGTCCCAGCAGCGAGACCTCTCCCGCATCGCGTCTGATTAAATTGAGCAGCAGCTTAATCAGGGTGGTTTTGCCCGCCCCATTGTCCCCTATCAGCCCCATAATGCTGCCGCCCGGCAGCGCAATATCGACGTTATTCAAGCAAAACCCACCGTAATTTTTAACCAGCCCTTCGGCCTTAATCGCATATTCCACGGTCATTCTCCTTTGTATAGCAATGTGATAATGTCGCAGAGCTGCCCGGCGCTGACGGCGCTTTGCAGCGCCATGTCCACTGCCGCCTGCAGGTGCGCTTCAATTTCGCGCAGCTGATGCTCCTGCACAAGCTGTGCGTCTCTGGCCGCGACAAAGCTGCCTTTGCCCGCAACCGTTTCAATAAAGCCGTCACGCTCCAGCTCCTCGTAAGCGCGCTTGGTCGTAATAACGCTGATACGAAGCTCCCGGGCCAGTAATCGTATCGAGGGCAGCGCATCGCCGGCGCATAGCTCTCCGGAAAGAATCAGATTTTTAATTTGCCCGGTAATTTGTTCGTAGATCGGTTTTCCACTGGTGTTGCTGATGATAATATCCACGCCTGAGCGCCCCTCCTTTTGCGTCAATACTGTTTATATCGTATATGTACAGTATATTCTAATTTTTAAAAAAGTCAAGACCCCGAAAAAATTTACAGTATGCATGTTGCCACTAAAACAACAAATATCCTGACGACAGACTTTTCTGTCATCTGGTCTCACGCTTTTTGACATATATATTGCCTCTCTTGCTTTATTTTGTCTGATTTTGGAATTGAAGGTCTAAAATTGCAAATCAGGCCTATTTATGTTATCATAAAAACCAAACACCAATCGTACCAAAGGAGCATGACATGAACTGCCGAATCGTGAATCTTGAGGACGGAATGCCCACCGTGGAAATAGCCCGAAGCCGTTTAAGCAATGCATTGCAAGCGGCAAGAATGCGCGGAGACAAGGCTATAAAAATTATCCACGGCTATGGTTCCAGCGGTAAGGGCGGCGCTATAAAGGCCGATGTGCAACGCTTCTTAGCGGAAAAGCAACGCGCCGGTGCAATAAAGGGCTATGTAAAGGGAGAAGACTTTTCGCCCTTCAGCGCGGTTTCGCGGCAGCTGACCGCCAGATGCCCCGGCCTGACAAAGGACCGTGACTATTCGCGCGGTAACGACGGCATCACCATCGTATTGCTTTAAATTGCTTTAGGGAGGCTTTTGAGTCTATGGGCAGCAGAACAATTTTTATCCCGAAGCAAAATTTATTCTTGCGGACGCTCAAGCGCATGCGCCCTTGGGGAACATGCCTGGTTCCGCTTGCTTTAAGCATTCTTTTACAGCTTTTGATACGGGTGCTGCCCACCCGTTTTATTGAAGCTGTTTATTCCCGGAACATCTTTCATAAAATTTCATATTTATGCGGCCTTGGCAGCCAGCGCCTTCGCTTTTCGCTGGCGGGCGTCCTGCTCTGGGGACTGGCGGCCGCGGCGGTGCTTGCTCTTTTGGCGCTGCCGGTACTGCTGCTGATACTGCCGCGGCGCGCGAAGCTTTTAAGGGGATATGCGCGGGTGACGGCAACGCTGCTGGCGCTGATATTGCTGCTTTTCACCCTGACCTGCGCGCCAAACTATTATCGGTTCACCTTTGCTGAACAATCCGGGCTTACGATCAGGGCGTCGAGTGTTTCGGAGCTGGAGGCGCTCTGCGATGCGCTGCTTGAGAAAACCAACGCCGCCCGCCTGCTGGCAAACGACGGAGACAAGCCGTTTTCAGAATTATCTGAGGAATCCCTAGAGGCTTTTAATGCGCTGGCGGACGATTATCCGTTTTTAGGTCAGGCCCAGGCGCCTGCAAAACCGATGCTGTTCTCCGAGATTCTTTCGGTTTTTAATCTGACCGGATTTTATTTTCCCTATACGGCCGAAGCGAACGTCAACAACCACATGCCCCAGACTGAAACAGCCTTTACCATCTGCCATGAGCTCGCGCATACCCGCGGCTTTATGCGCGAGGACGAAGCCAACTTTATCGGATATCTTGCCTGCATCAACTCTGCGGACGTCAATCTGCAATACAGCGGCCTGTATGTGGCGCTTATGCAGAGTATGAAAGCGCTTTACCACGCCGACAGCCAGCGCTATTTTGCTCTGCGGGGAAAATACAGCCCGGCTTTGGCCCGCGACATTGAGGCGGTGCAGCAATACTGGGACAAATATTTTAATACCCCCGCTGCCGAAGCTTCAAACGCCATAAACGACACTTACCTTAAGGCCAACAATCTTTCCGACGGAACGCAAAGCTACGGCAGAATGGTGGATTTACTGCTGGCGCAATACCGGCAAGTACACGGCATTACATAATGCGCTCAACGAATCCGCTCTAAAAAAAGTATCCGGCCGCTTTCGCCATTATGCGGAAGCGGCCGGAATTTTTCAGATCTCTGTATAATAGACCATTGCGCCCAGGTGGTAAATTTCGATGATACATTCCCTTGTATTTTGGCCGTTATAAAAAAAGCCTGTAAACTTCGACAGATTATAGCCATAGGTTTCGTCAATAATTTCAAAATCCATTTTGGGAAAACGTGCGGCAAAGGTACTGAGGGGGAATTTTTCTCCCAAAAACGTTCCCCTATCCTTTTCAATATTCAGCAGATAGGCATGACAAAAATCACAATCGACATGCTCAAAGATAATAGACCCCTGAACCGGCAGGCAGTCGCCATCCGCAGGCCGGTAATAGCCCTCGTTAAAATACAGTGTCATTTGGTCATCCGACAATTCTATATGGTTTACCCTTGCGTCATGCAGGCTATAGGGCAAATCCGATATGTTTTTTCGTTTTGTGACGATCATTTTAAGCAACACCTTCCAAGAACAGTAAAACGGTGCGGCGCAGAATGCTTTTAACGCAAAGCCCCGGTCGATTTGGATTAAACGCAAATCGACCGGGGCTTTATTTTAACACAGTACAATATGAGCCCCAAACGCTTTATGTACGAAAGTCTGCGTTATACATTAAAGGTAGTTTTAGGCGCAGTTGGCGCAGGCGTCCCCGGCGTCACAGCCGACGCTGCAGCAGGGGGAGCGGCAAACGGCGCCGCAGGCTGCGTGTTTTGGGCGACCGATACAGCCGGCCTCATCCCTGCAACGGGAACTTTTTCATCAAAAAGATCCTTGCAGGCCTTGTCAAAAATAATCTTGACCTCGCCCTCAAGCTTGGCGCCCTGATCAATTGAGATTGAGCCGGCCTCCAGATTGCCCCACAGCACGGCGCTGTCCTGAAGCACCGCGCCCTTGCGGACCTTGATATTGCCGCGAATTTTACCGTTTAAAACAATACTCTCAGCCTGTACGTTGCCATAAAGCACCGAAGCGTCGTCAATGGTGACCTCGGTTGTGCAGGCCATATTGCCACGCACCTCACAGGTCAAAAAGGTCATCTCCTTAGCGGTGGCATCACCAATCAGCCCACCGCTGACCCGCAGGCTGCCCTTGGTCTTGACGCTGCCGTTTAAGCTGCCGCACAGCTCAATGTCCCCGTCGGAAATAATATCGCCCTTAATGACGGTTCCCTTCGAAATGGTGGTGGTGGAAGCAAGCTCCTCCGCTGTGACAGGGGCGTTTTTTTCCATGACGGGCTCCTCCTTTATGTCTGGGGCTTTTTTTATATCCGGGGCTTTAAACGCGCCGGCGCCGGCCGTCCCCAACGATGTGCTGACGTTGCGGGGGGTAAACGCCACCGTCGGGCTCCTGTCGGCCATATCCTTTTGCAAGCCGCTTTTATTATGCTGCTCCGGATAAAGACGCGCCTCGTCGGTAGAAACATCCAACTTTTCTGCGGCATCACCTATCAAGTCGCGCATCGCCTGCGTAAAACCGCCTCGTGCAACCATTTAAACGCCCCTCCTCATATCATTAAGCAACGCAAATGCCATAGTAAAATTTATCCGCCAATAATGCTCATATTTTAGCATATATCCGAGCGGAATGTCCACTGATTTTATCCTTTAGCCATAAAATTCGTCGTTTAATAAAAATATCCGGGGCAAAATATGCTATTTTATTTCGGCGATAGTGACGCCGTCCTCCCCTTCGCCATAGCGGCCCAGCCTGAAGCCTGCAATATTGCGGTGGCTTTTAAGCCGCTGCGCGACGGCGGCACGCAAAACGCCGGTGCCCTTGCCGTGAATAATGCACACCGTTTGCACGCCCGACATGACGGCGCTGTCAATAAAGGCATTGAGCTCCAATATCGCCTGATCGGCGTCCTGCCCGCGCAGGTCGAGCTCGGTCTTAATGTCCCGGGAGGCACGGGAGATTACCCCCCGCGTACCGACGGCGCCCTTGGCGCGCGGCTTTTGTTCCTTCTTCTGTCCGCCAAGCATAATTTCAGCGATCGGCACCGAGGTTTTAATCAGCCCTGCCTGCACCAGCACCGTGGCGCCCTCCGGTTTTTTGAGCACAATGCCCTCTTTATTCAGGGTGCGCACAAATACGATATCGCCCTTTTCAAGCGGACGCGGCAAAACATAATCGCCCTGTGCGGCATTTTGGGCAGCCACAGGGTCGGAGGAACGCTCCAAATCTTTTATTGCACCGCGATAGTCCCGTTTGGCGCGCATAAGCAGGTTTGAAAAAGCGTCCTTGTCCTTTTCCTTCTTGATGGCGTCAAGCTCTTCAAACAAAATGTCGGCCTGAAGCCGTGTCTCTTCAATGATACGCCTGGCCTGCTCCCGGGCGCGGGCAAGCTCCTTCTCGCTGTTCTGCTCAAGCCGCTGCTGCGCCTGCAGGGCGTCCCGCCGAATCTGTTCGGCCTCCTCCCTCAGCTTTTTCGCCGCAAGCCGCTCCTGCTCAAGCTGCTGGCGGGCCGTCTCCAGGTCGGTGACGACATCTTCAAAGCGGGTGTTCTCAGCCGAGACAAAATGTCTGGCGCGCTCAATAATATCAGACGACAGCCCCAGCCGCTCGCTGATTAAAAATGCGTTGGAGCGCCCCGGAATACCGGTGAGCAGCCGATAGGTCGGCCGCAGCGACGCCACGTCAAACTCACAGCTTGCGTTTTCAACGCCGTCGGTTTCAAGCGCGTACATTTTAATTTCGGAATAATGGGTCGTGGCGGCAATCTTCGCGCCCTTTTTGCGCAGCGTCTCAATAATTGAAACGGCGAGCGC
>JAEWYJ010000202.1 GCA_023395695.1 Bacillota bacterium
CTTGGGCAGAAACAGCTTAAGCGCCAGCGCGGCAGCCAGCAACAGCACAATTGCAATAAGCCAGATTTTCTTTTTAGGCCTCTTTTTCGTAAAATGCGCAATTTCCTTGCTTTTGTCGGTCTGAGCGCCGACGGGTTCTGTAACACAGACCGGCGCAGCCTGATTATTTTCCAGCATAATGTTTCCTTTCCTGTGTACACCGATACTGCGTTAAAGAATGGGCGCTCTTGCGGCAGATCTTTTTCCTTTTCGTCGTACCTTTAATTTGAGGCAGACGGTCGACTGTGCTTTGCAGCTCTTGAGAGGGAAAATCTGCTTGGCAATTTGTTCGCCTTTTAATGCGTTACCGGTTGCAATGCATATGTGTATTAAATCATATAGTACATATAAGATAGCATTTTTTCAAATCAAATGCAAGGTGCCGCAAAAAAAATGTTAAAGGAAATAACAGGAGCCCGATAAAGCGCTGTGCTTTACGGGCTCCTCATACGGCTGGCAACTTATAGTCAAATCAATAGAAAACCAAGATGTCCTGACGGTATATTTTCCGTGCGGCCATATTGTCCGCCCTGCGGCACAAAAAATAGGCACATCTATTTGGCACCGGTTTTTAAGCTCACGGGCTCTACAGTGTGGGTTTTAGTGGGGATTATATGCGATTGGACTCAGGTATGCGCTGCTTCCGGTCTAAAAAAGGGAATGGCAATATCTCCTTATTAAAGCTGAGGTGCAGCGGCGATAAGCGTCCAGGGGTTAATATAGACGTCAAAAACCGAGGCGGCCCAGTGCAGATGCGGTCCGGTTGAAAAGCCGGTGCTGCCTACGGTACCGATCGTTTGGCCTTTATGAACCATGTCGCCGGTTTTTACGTCGAGCGAATCCATATGGTAGTACCAGGTCTTTAGGCCCAGCCCATGTTCAATACAAACAGTATTGCCGGTAAGCGCAATTTTCTCCGCAAAAAGCACCCGGCCGCTATTGGCCGCCTTAATTGGCGTACCGCGCTCCGCGGCAATATCAACGCCGCCGTGCCGGTCAGACGGGACGCCGTTGACGGTGCGCAGCATACCGAACTCGGTGGTAATTCTGCCCTCAACAGGCTGGATGAAGGCGTCCTCCCACATGGGCGCAGCCTCAAAAAGCGCTTTTTTGGGCTGTACCTTTGAAAAATATTCATTATTGGCCTCGGTGCTTTCAATCGTTTCGGAGGTGACCGATTCGTTCACTGTCAAATTTTGCGTCTGCCACTCCTTTGGGAGCAGGCTGATGGCAAACATTTCGTTATAACCGCCGCCCTCGGCCGTGAGCATGTATTCTCCCGGCTCGTAGGTATATTTTACCGGCAGCAGCGCGGTGAGGTGGCCGTCCGCCTTAAAAAATTGCGGCGCTTTGCCAAAGGGGTTTTGAATGGTGATGCCGTCTGGGCTTTCAATACCGTAAGCGGTCAGCACCAGATATTCGCCCGGGTAGACAGTCGTGTCCGAAATTTCAAAGCCGGACTTGGCAAACAGGTCGTTTTGCGGCGCCTCAGAGGAAGAAGGGTCGATAATATCGCCGCTGGCCATCTCCTCAGCTGCGCCGGACGGCTTGGAGGGCACGCTGACCGACATGGGCGGCTTTGAAATTGATTCGGCGGTCTTGTGCTTATCCAGCAGAATCATACTCAGCCATACGCCGATGTAGGACAGCAGAAAAAACAGGGCCGCAGCCGAAACCAAGTATTTAAGCTTCATTTTATCATCCAATCTGCCGTTGTGCACCGGCATGAATTTTTTCGACCTTTTTATGACTGCGCACAGAAGAAGCAGTCAGGTGCAAGCGGCGCGCCGTGGCGACGCCCTTCAACTGCAAAAGCGTTTATACAGCTCGGTAAACAGCTTTAAATGATATTCTTCGTCCAGCAAAATGCGTTTTAAAAGGGCGCATATGCCCTCGTCGTCCACGTAATTGACGGTGCTGCGGTGCTCCTCAATACCGGCCTTTTCAGCCTCGATAGCCCATTTAAGCGCATCGCCCAGGGTTTTGGAGTAGGTTACGATACCGGGCTGCGCTGACCACCAGATGCCGGAATTGGCATTGGGGGGCGAACGATAAAAATATTTTGGCTCTCCGCCAAGCGACATGAGCAGCTCGCCCAACAGCCGCATATGATACATTTTGCACATTGAAATACCCCAGAGCGTTTCGCGCAGGTCATCGGCGCATGCGCCGAAGCAGATCGACTGATAAAGATAGGTCATCATGGCGGTCAGCGCCGATTCGCGTCCGGAAAAGCTGTTGCGTATGATGCGGGCGTAACGTTCGTTTTCGGCATTGGCGGCCGCTTTGGGGTAGGGCTGTGGCAGGCAAAGCCCGTTTGACCCGCAGGGCGGCAGCTGTGGCTGGTCTGCGTTTTCGTCGTTCAGCGCCGGAGTGGCGTCAGCATCTCCGACCGGCGGTGCAACCTGCACAAGTGGAGAAACAGCCGGCTGCTGCGTCGTTTCAGTTAAAGGGGTTATTATGCTGTCGGGATCAAGCGGCAGCGCCGCCCCCTGCCGGCGGGATTGAAATTTACAGTTTTGCATTGCGGCATGCTCCTTTCATCCGGCGGCAGTGGCTGCCGCAGACTGTCTATAAAATCCTATGCTGCAATGCGGATAAACAATGCCTCGATTGACTCTGCGATTGAAAAGATATTCAATTTATGCTATGGTAGAATTGTAAATAGGCCGTTCGCTTCCTGTGCCGGGTTGGTAAGACGTGCGTAGATAGCGCAGGTTATCAGGCCAGACTCTCTGGCAAAGTGCAGTTATTGCGCGGCGGCTTGCTGCGCCAGGCGCGTCAGCACAATCCCCTTAGGCCCGGTTATGCGTATTTTGCGCGTGTGGCTGTCATATATAGTGTATGACTATAAAGGATCAGATAATTGTTTCAAGGTCAGCCTGCACCTTGCGGTTTATCAGCATTTGGGCGAGGATTGCCTGCAGGTTATCGGTCGTCAGCGAAAAGAGGTTGATCAGCGTTTCCACTTCGTATTGGCTGCGCCCCTGAGTCAGGGTGAGCGCAAGGGTGACCGAGGCCAGCAGAACA
>JAEWYJ010000224.1 GCA_023395695.1 Bacillota bacterium
GCTGATGACAGTGGACGAGCTGGCCAGCATGAGCCGTAGCCAGTGCATTTGCCACATTGGCGGCATACGCCCCTTCAAGTCACCAAAATACAACACCTTTAAGCACCCGCGCTTTTACCTAACTTCGCATGCAGACCGAAATAACGCATACACGCCACTCTGGCTGCGCCCTCCGGTGCCCATCTCAACCGATGAACCGTTTGAGATTTTAAATATTTAGGACATAAACAACATTGTCTAATTAGAAAGGAATTTACTTATGGAAATTATTGCTCAAACAGTAGACGTTCTAGTCGCTTTTGCAACCACGATTGGCGGCGGCATTGCCGCATTCGGTGGCATCACTTTATTTCAGGCCTATTCAAACGAAAACGGCGCTAAAATCGGTCTGGGGTGGGCTTCCGTTGCTGCCGGCGCTGCTATTATTCTGTTAGCGCAAAGAGTATTGCCGATGCTTACCTCAACCATGGGATAAACGCCTATGCTTTCAGATTTTTTTAAGCAAACGCTTGAGCCGATTATCGGCGGATGGATTATTGATGGCATCATGGAAAATCTGGAGGCGATGTTTTCGTCGGTACAGGGGCAGACGGTAGAGCTGCAAAGCACGCTTACCCAAAGCGCCTCTGATTTCGATGGAGGTACCCTCTGGCAAACGGCTGTTTCAGTGGCAAACGACGTCATGTCACCGATAGCCGCATTGATACTTGCCGGTGTTATGGCGGTCGAACTAATCAGCTGGGCACAACAGCGTAACAGACTGCAAGACGCATCGGATGTAACCTGGATGATGTTTGAATTCTTTATTAAATTGAGCATAGGCGTGATGCTTTTTACCAAGGCGCCGGTAATCACAGACGGAATATTTCAGATTGGTGCATTTATTGTTTCGCAGGTGTCAGGTGGCGGGGGCGGAGGCAGCTTTGGTTCAGCCGCCGACCTCGCAGCCATGCGCAGCAATTTGGAAAACGGGCGTAGCATCGGCTACCTTATAGCCACGCTGGTTATGGCGCTGCTCGGTAGGGCGGTCATACTGGCCATCAGTATTCTGGTTGAGGTCATCGTTATCGGGCGCGTTTTTAAGATTTGCCTGTATGCCTCAATGGGTGCGGTTCCCTATGCGACACTGATGCAGAAGGAAATTTCGGATATTGGCAAAAACTACATTAAGAATTTATTCGCGCTGGCGTTTCAGGGCTTCTTCATGTTTATTATCGTGGTGATGTATCAGGCGCTTACCCGAAATGTCGCAGTAAGCAGCGAACCGAACGAGGCCATCTTTACGCTTTTGAAATATTCTATCGTGTTCGTTATGGCGCTGTTTAATTCGGCGTCGCTGGCGAAATCCATCTTTAATGCACACTAAAATCGCAATCGTTTGCGAATTTGAAAGGAGGAGTAGAGTTGCCCTATGTAAGCATTCCAAAAGATCTGTCTGCCGTAGAAGGGCATTTAGCATTTGGGCTGCCCAAGCGGCAGCTCATAGCGGCCGTACTTATATTTTTCGTTTTTTTGCCCGGATATTTTTTTCTTCGACGCTATATCGGCCAACTAGCGATGCTGTTACTGTTTATATTTTCCGCGCCGCCCTTTGTATGGGCGACGTGGAAGGTGCAAGATGGCCGGCGAATTGAGCATGTGCTCACGAATTATATTCGCGTGCGATATATGCGGCCAAAGCTGCGGCCCTATAAAACTGAAAACATCTATTCCGCTATGGAGACGGCGGGGAAAATACAGGAGGTGATTGACGATGCAAACGCCCGCCAAGCCGAAGGTCCAGGTCATAAAAAGGGTAGATCCTTACGCAAAGCTGCCAAAAGACGCAAAGAAAAAGATAGCGCGGCTGATTAAGCTGGCAAAGCTGCAAGGGAAAATCCCCCGCAGCGCCCAGCGCACGATACCCTATCGGGATATGCTCCGCAACGGTATATGCCGTGTCAGCGAGGACTTTTACACCAAGACCGTGGAATTCTTTGATACCAATTACCGGCTGGCAAAGCAGGAAACCAAGGAGCATATCTTTGAAAGCTGGTGCCGGTTTCTCAATTATTTTGACAGCTCGGTTTCGGTGCAGCTCTGCTTTGTCAATCAGGCAATTGACGTCGAGCAGTTTTATAAGGCGATTGAAATTCCCGAATGTGGGGACACCTTTGACGAGTTGCGCCGTGAATACGTCGCTATGCTTCAGGATCAGCTGGCAAAGGGTAATAACGGCCTGCTAAAGCGGAAGTTTTTGACCTTTGGAATTCACGCCGAGACGCCGGAACTGGCGCAGCTCCGGCTTGACCGTATGGAAGCCGAGGTTATCAATAACTTCAAAGTGCTTATTAACGTGACCGGCGAGCATCAAAACGGTTATGAACGGCTGGAAGTGCTGCACGATATTTTCAATATCGGTACTGACCGCAAGCTGAATTTTAACTGGGGACTTATACCTGAAACCGGGCTGACCACCAAGGACTTTATCGCGATGAACAGTCTGAATCTTAAGGATAAAAATATTTTCGAGCTTCAGGAACGCGTCGGCCGCAGCTCATATTTACGCCTCACGGCACAGGAATTAACCGACGATATTCTGGCTGAATTTCTCGAAATGGATAGCCCGGCGATAATCAGCATCCATTTGCGCAGCATCGAGCAGACGGCCGCCAAAAAATACGCAGGCAGGCAACTGGCCAATCTGAATGCCCAGAAGGCTGAAGAACAAAAGAAAGCCTCCACTTCTGGCTATGACATGGACATGCTGCCTTATGAACTGAAGAACAACGTCGCAGAAGCGGAATCGCTGATGGATAGTCTGCACGACCGTAACGAGCGCATGTTCATGATGACCTTTACGCTAACACAGTTTGCAGAGGATAAGGAAAAGCTTAAAAACGTTTTTGACACGGCAAAACAGATTGCGCAGCAGCACGACTGCGAGCTGCTGCCGTTGGATTGGCAGCAGGAGGCCGGGCTGATGTCCGCCGTTCCCATCGGCATCAACGAAGTGCAAAACGAGCGAATGATGACTACCTCCGGCGTTGCGGCCTTTGTACCATTTCAGACACAGGAGTTATTTCAGACAGGCGGGCTATATTACGGCGTAAACGCCATTTCCCAGAACATGATTATGGTTGACAGGCTATCAGGCAATAACCCCAACGGGTTGATACTTGGAGTACCAGGCTCCGGCAAGAGCTTTTCGGCCAAACGTGAAATGGTCAACGTTGCCTTGGTGCTGAACGACGATATTTTGATTCTGGATCCCGAGAGAGAATATACCGCGCTGGTGAACGCTCTGGGTGGGCAGGTTATTAAGATTTCGGCCGACAGCCGTCACCATATCAATCCCATGGACATTAACCTCACTGCCAAGAGCAGCGAAGATACCGACTTTGACCCTGTGCGCGACAAGTGTGATTTCATGCTTTCCTTCTGTGAGCAGGCCTTGAGCACGCGTGACGGCCTTCAACCGATTGAGGTTTCGGTCATAGACCGCTGTGTCATGCGCATCTACGATAAATTTATGCTTAATCCGCTGCCGGAGAATACGCCGACACTGCAAGACCTCTATAACCTTCTGCGAGAGCAGGAGGAACCGGAGGCCAAGCGCATCGCCACCGGGCTGGAGCGCTTTGTCACCGGCTCACTCAACATTTTTAACCACCAGACAAATGTACAGCTGGACAACCGCATTGTCTGCTTTGATATTAAGGATTTGGCGAAAAACTTAAAAAAGCTCGGTATGCTGGTGGTTCAGGACCAGATTTGGTCACGTGTGCGAGATAACCGTGTACAAGGAAAAGTCACCCGGTATTATGTCGATGAATTCCATCTCCTGCTCAAGGATGCACAGACCGCAGCTGCCAGCGTAGAGATATGGAAACGTTTTCGTAAGTGGGGTGGTGTTCCGACTGGCATTACGCAGAACGTCAAAGACTTTTTAATGTCCGCTGAGATTGAAAATATTTTTGAAAACTCCGATTTTGTATATCTGCTCAGTCAGGCTTCGGGCGACCAGCGAATTCTGGCGTCGGCGCTGAACATCTCCGAGGATCAGTTGTCTTATGTCACCAACAGCCAGCCGGGCGAGGGCTTGCTGATTTTTAAAAAAGAAAGCGCCATCATACCGTTTATTGACCGGTTCCCGAAGGATACGTTGCTATATCGGCTGATGACCACCAAGCTGGATGAAGTTGTAGCGGGGTAAGGAGGAAAGACGCTAAATGATAGGCAAGTTTTTTTGGGTTTTGCTATACCTGAGTTCGTGCTTAGTATTCTTTGATCAAATAGGGTACTCACTATTAGTTAGTATATTTATTTCAATCGGTATTACCGCGCTCTTAGTCTATATTATTTACGGTCGCAAGCAGCAGTGCAATAAAAAAGCCAGCAGTTTGAACCGTTACGCCTTTCTGTTTTTGGTTAATATTGTTGGTCCTGCGGTTTTCTTAGAGAAAGGTTTTTATCTTGAACTGCCGTTTTTAATACTGGGCTTTTGTGTCAGCTTATATTTGGCCACCCAGTCTTGCCTTCGCGAAGGTTTCAAATGGCCCACGATGATTCCGGCGATTATATTAAGCAGCGTCTTGTTTTGCCTGGCACAAAGATGGATTTACGTACCGCTTACTGCTGTAAACACTTTTCTGGGTTGGGCGGGTTATTCTAGCAAAACAAAAATATAATAAACGCCCCAATAAGCGCAGCTGCTACTACATATCACAGAAGCTACTGCGTATTTACAAGTATGGTTAAGCCACGCCTTGCGAATACCCATCATGCCGTTGTCAGCATCGTTCATATAACCAATTGCTTTTAAAAAGCAAAAAGCTAAATATATTTTTGTCACAAAGTAAGAAAGAAAATATAAACTCGGCGCGATGTTTTCCCACTGGCACATAAATGCAATCCATCCCAGCCTGGATGTATTTTTTAATTCTTCTATGTACAGCGTCATTTCAGGGAGCGGCCATATTTGATTGCTTATCCACTCAAGAGAGCGACCCAAAGCAAGGCTGCTATATAAAAATACAATCTTATAATCCGCCGCTTTAAACTTTTTAGATAGGCGTGATGGATATATGACTGCTAGCGCTAAAAGGGTTATTACAACGATTTTAACTGGAAAGCTGGCAGGCGTCCTATATAATTTCATAACCAGAGCTTTGAAAAATACGATCACCACGACGATTAACCGAAACATGATCTTTCTTTCTCCATACAGGCTATTAAAGATGCGGGCTATTATCTGGTCAGTAAATCCTTTTATGGGTTCGCTCATTGCAACACGTCCTTTCATCAAAAGTATACCATCTGACAAAATCTGACGCAAACCAAACAACGGGGGGCTATCCCCCTCTGCACTGGTTGAAAATCCGAGATTTACAACAGCGCATTCTCCCCCGCACCCGCAGGGGCAGCATTTCCGGACGGTAACGACCGTCCGCCTCTCAAAATCGCAATCGTTTGGGATTTTGGGTACAGAAAAGCCGCCCCGGG
>JAEWYJ010000284.1 GCA_023395695.1 Bacillota bacterium
CTTAAACCCGCGATAATATTGCCGGTATAGTCGTAAATTGGCGCGGCAACACATCGGGCGCCGGGTTCATATTCTTCGTTGTCAAAAGCGTAGCCCTGTGTCCGAACCTTATCAAGCTCGGCAAACAGACGGCCGGGCTCGGTAATAGTGTGGTCGGTGAGCGACGGCAGCCCCTTGGCGGCAACATATTGCTGAAGCTGCTGCTGACTGTAGTTGAGCAGCAAGAGCTTGCCCACTGCCGTACAGTGCATGGGGGACACATTGCCCACACGACGGGTAGTCATTAAAAGCTGGCGTGGACCGCTGATCGCCTCAATATACACAACCATCATGTTGTGCTCTTCGGCGACATTGGCCGACTCTGAAAAGATATGCGCAATTGAGCGCAGATAGGGTGAACAGATATTGCGGATATTTTTCCGGCTGGAAACATTGGCCGCCACGGCACAGATCTTATAAGTGAGCGAATACCGCCCCGTGTCGGAGTCCTGCACCACATAGCCGCTTTTTTGAAGCGTGGCAATATAGCGCAGCGCGGTGCTTTCGTTCATCCCGACCAGACGGGATATGTCCTGTAGACGTATCGGTTCATCCTGCTCGGACATGCGCTCTAAAATTGTAAGCATTTTCTCGGAAGACTGATTGGAACGCGTGGTCTTATCGGTTCCCATGTTTCTTTTCATATGGCATGCCTCCTTTAAATTATTGCCAATTGCTTGGCCTTATTATGTTTTACATCAAGGGCGAAAACAAGCGCAGCACCGCGCTGACCAGCCGCAGCACCCAACCGGAATTCAGCTGCCGGCTATCGGCGCTGATCGGCTCGCAAAGCGCCAGCGTTCCTAAAAAGTCCGCGCGGATATCGCACACGGCCTGAGTGCGCGCCATCCATACCCCGCACTCAAAATGCAGGTAGAAGCTGCGGTAATCGAGATTAATGGTGCCAACCGTCGCCACCTCATCGTCCGCAACAAAGGTTTTTGCGTGGATAAAGCCGGGCGTGTACTCGTAAATTTTAACGCCCCCACGCACCAACTGCGCATAATAGGCGCGGGTGACCATCTGCACATACCATTTGTCGCCCCGGCGCGGCGTAATAATGCGCACATCCACACCGTTTTTAGCGGCCAGCAGCAGCGCGGTCACCGTCTCGTTATCAACAATTAAATAAGGGGTGCAGATATAGACATATTTTTCGGCGCGGTTGATGATATTAAGATAAACCATCTCGCCGACCTGCTCGTTATCGAGCGGAGAATCGGAGTAAGGCTGGACGATGCCGTTAGGCAGCGCCTGAGCCGACGGCGACGGGCGGTAAAATTCCACGCGCGTATCCTCGCCGGTGACGGCATCCCACATGGAAAGGAACATGGCGGTCAGGCTCCAGACCGCTCCACCGGTCAGCTCAACGGCGGCATCCTTCCAATGCCCGAACCGGTTAACGGCGTTGATATATTCATCGGCGATATTCACACCGCCCATAAACCCAACTTGTCCATCCACAACAAGAATCTTGCGGTGGTCGCGGTTGTTCATCAGCAGCGTCACCACCGGAATCAGCGGGTTAAACTCAATACACTGAATACCCTTTTGGCGCAGTATCTCAAAATAATTATCCGGCAGCGTCATCAGGCAGCCAAAGCCGTCGTAGATGACGCGAACCTCCACACCCGCTTGCGCCTTGCGCTCCAGCACCGACAGGATACTGTCCCACATAACACCTTCGTCAATAATAAAATATTCGAGAAAAATATAATCCTTCGCGCCCTCCAGCGCTTTTAGTATCGCTTCAAATTTGCGCTCACCCGGGCTCAGGTAGCGCGTTTGGGTGCGGCAATAGGCCGGATACCCCGCGCCGAACAGATAACGCGATTGGTTTTGCAGCGACTGAGGCAGCGTCCTGAGCACCGACTGCGTTTCTTCGGTCTGCGCTTCTTTTAGATTGATGCGCTCCTCCACCCGGCGCATGCGGGCCGAGAGGCTTTTGCTCAAATGCGTGTTGCCAAAGGTCAGATAAAACAGGCCGCCGAAGAGCGGAAACATCAGAATAGGGATGATCCAGGCCAATTTATAAGAGGGATTAACCTCCTTATTAACCACCACAAGCGTTACAACGGCCGAAAGCAGCATAAAAACGCCATACATGGCGGCAAAATAGCGCGAAAGTCTTAAGATAAACAGCAGCAGAATCAAGACCTGCCCAATCACCAGTATGGAGACAATCAGCGCACGTGAAAAAAGCAGTTTTTTCAGCCTTCTAAGCCCCTTGTTCAAACCATCACCTTCATTCGACGAAAGCTTGCAACATGTTTTCATCATTATACCGCTAAAGTCGCAATTTTTCAATGGACAATACAATTCTATTTTAATATTTTAAATTTCAATGTCAATAATGTAAATCGATTATTCTATGCGGAAATGGTATTTCCCCTATGCCTTTATGCTATATTTATGAATATTCCTGATTATATACACAAATAAATGGATAGAACAAGCAGAATTACGCTGAATTTAAAAGAATACAGCCTATATAGCAGATGACTGGATGAGCAAACTACCTAATAAAAATAGCCTCTGGCGAGCTTTTTTAGAAATTAATACAAACTTTACCGCCTTTACGAATAATTATGCTTTTACCCCTTTTCTTTTTGCAAAAAATATGTATAATTATTAATCATAACATTATTAAACAAGCAATTTTATGGAGGATGCTTAGCATGAGTCAGTATAAAAAGGTTGTTCTTGCCTATTCCGGCGGTCTTGACACCTCGGTTATTATTCCGTGGCTTAAAGAAAACTATGGCTGCGAGGTTATCGCCGTCGCTGCGGACGTGGGTCAGGGCGCGGAGCTTGACGGCTTAAACGAAAAAGCCATCAAGACCGGCGCTTCCAAGCTGTATATAGAAGATCTTGTCGATGTATTCTGTGACGACTTTATCGTTCCCACCCTTAAAGCCGGCGCCGTCTACGAGGGCAAATATTTGCTGGGCACCTCGTTTGCCCGCCCGATTATCGCCAAACGGATTGTGGAAATTGCCAAGGCCGAGGGCGCCGACGCCATTGCGCACGGCTGCACCGGCAAGGGCAACGATCAGGTGCGCTTTGAGCTGACCATTAAAGCCTTCGCGCCCGATATGGGCATCATCGCCCCGTGGCGTACCTGGGAGCTTAAAAGCCGCGAGGATGAAATTGCCTATGCCGAGGCACGCAATATTCCGCTGACCATCAACCGCGAGACCAATTACTCAAAGGATAAGAATATCTGGCACCTCTCGCACGAGGGCCTCGACCTTGAGGACCCTGCCAACGAGCCGCAATACGACAACATCCTCGAGCTTGGCGTCTCCCCCGAGAAAGCCCCCGACCAGCCCGCTTATGTCACCATTTCGTTTGAGCAGGGCAAACCGGTCGCTATCGACGGTAAGAAACTGACGGCGGCCGAAATTATCAAATATCTCAACAAAATCGGCGGTGAAAACGGCGTGGGCATTACCGACCTTGTTGAAAACCGCCTGGTTGGCATGAAGAGCCGCGGCGTTTACGAGACACCCGGCGGCTCCATCCTCTATTTTGCGCATGAGCAGCTTGAAAGCCTTTGCCTGGACCGCGAGACCATGCACTATAAGCAGCAGGTCGCGCTCAAATTTGCCGATCTGGTCTACAACGGACAGTGGTTCACACCGCTGCGCGAGGCGCTCTCGGCTTTTGTCGATTCCACCCAGCAGAATGTCACCGGCGACGTCAAGGTAAAGCTCTATAAGGGCAATATTATGGGCGCCGGCACCACCAGCCCCTACAGCCTCTACTCCGAGGAAATTGCCACCTTTGGCGAGGACACCGTCTACGACCAGATGGATTCTAAGGGCTTTATTAACCTGTTTGGCCTGCCGCTGAAGGTACAGGCCAAGCTGACCGAAAAGCTCGGCAAATAAACGGTATTCTTTACAGACGCTTCAATGGCCGGAAGCCCTGCAACCGCAATGTGGGGGCAGGGCTTTACGCGTCGCTGGGGCGTTCTCTTATAGTCGACCAACTTGAAAAGCGGAACTGAATTGGAGCGGCTATTTTTTGTGCCGCAAGGCAGACGACGCAGGCGGGCTGGCGCCCGCCAAGGAGGATAACGCAGCGGCGCGGAAAATAGGCCGCCAAGACAGTACGTTTTTTAAGTTTGTCGACTATATTATGTGGGCTAATGCAAATATGCGTATAAAGCCTTATTCGGGAGGGTTAATTTTATGAAAATGTGGTCCGGCCGGTTCAGCAAGGAATTGGACGCCGGCGTTAACGACTTCAATTCTTCGATTGCGTACGATCACGTCATGTATCACGAGGATATTACCGGTTCTGTTGCGCACGCCACCATGCTGGGGCGCTGCGGCATTATCCCGCAGGCCGACGCGGATGCTATTGTCGAGGGGCTAAACGGCATATTGGCCGACCTTGATTCCGGTGCGCTGCCATTTGATTTTACCGCTGAGGATATTCACATGTTCGTCGAGCAGGTGCTCACCGAGCGCATCGGCGACGCGGGCAAGCGGCTGCACACCGCCAGAAGCCGCAACGATCAGGTGGCGCTGGATATTCGGATGTACTTAAAGCGCCGGCTGGGCGACATCTATCAGGAGCTGCACCGGCTGATAGATGCGATTCTCACTAAAGCTGAGCAGAATTTGGACACGGTTATGCCGGGCTACACCCATCTGCAGGTGGCGCAGCCGATCACCTTTGCGCATCATATCATGGCCTACGCCCAAATGTTCACCCGCGACCTTGACCGCCTGAACGACTGCTGCCGGCGCATGGATGTCTCCCCGCTCGGTTCCGGTGCGCTGGCGTCCACAACCTACCCCATCGACCGTAAGCTGGCCGCCGAGCTGCTGGGCTTTTCTGGCGGTGTGACGCAAAACAGTCTGGACGGCGTTTCCGACCGCGATTTTTGCGTCGAAGCCGCCGCCGCACTCGCCTTAATTATGACCCACCTCTCACGTTTTTCGGAGGAGATTATTTTGTGGTGCTCGTCGGAATTTAAGTTCGTCGAGCTTGACGACGCCTTTGCAACCGGCTCCTCCATTATGCCGCAGAAAAAGAACCCCGATATTACCGAGCTGATCCGCGGCAAAACCGGACGGGTCAACGGCGACCTGCTCACACTCTTAACCATGCTTAAGGGCCTGCCACTGGCTTACAACAAGGATATGCAGGAGGATAAGGAGGCGATTTTCGACAGCCTTGAGACAACCCGCCTTTGCCTTACCACCTTTATTCCGATGCTTGAGACGATGACGGTCAGAAAAGAGCATATGCGCGCCGCGGCAGCCAAGGGCTTTATCAACGCCACCGACTGCGCGGATTATCTCACCAAGAAGGGACTGCCCTTCCGCGAGGCATACCAGATTACCGGCTTTTTGGTAAAGCTGTGCATTGAGCGCGGCTGCACGCTGGAGACACTTTCGCTCGACGCTTACAAGGGGCTGTGCAAAACCTTTTCTGCCGACGTATACCGCGCTATAGACCTGCAAACCTGTGTTGAGCAGCGCAATGTCATCGGCGGGCCGGCGCCAAACGCCGTCAAGGCGCAGATTGCCGAGCTTAAGACGCGCGTCGCCACCATTGACGCCAATAAGCCGTACTAATATTCCAAAGCAGAAACGTTAAACCGGCCGCATGTAAATTTAAGCGCTGTGCAGACATCTATTTGGCGCACAACGGCCTGTTATATTACAAAAGGGGGCTTCGCTCATGAAATTCAAGGTATTCATCGACGGCAAGGAAGGCACAACAGGACTAAAAATATTTGACCGCCTCGAGGGGCGAAGCGATTTGGAGATTTTACTGGTCGACGAGGAAAAGCGCAAGGATGTTTCTGAGCGCAAAAAGCTCATTAACGCCTCCGACGTCACCTTTCTCTGTCTGCCTGACGATGCGGCTGTAGAAGCTGTGTCGCTTGTTGAAAGCGACCACGTTAAGATTATCGACGCCTCAACCGCACACCGCGTTAATCCCGCATGGGTGTACGGCTTTCCGGAGCTTTCAGCAGAGCAGCGGCAAAAAATTACCGCCTCGCACCGCATTGCCAACCCGGGCTGCTACGCCACCGGCTTTATCAGTCTGGCACACCCAATGGTCAAGCTGGGCATTATGCCCGCCGATTATCCCGTCGTCTGCCACGCCATCTCCGGCTATTCAGGCGGTGGGAAAAAGATGATTTCGGCCTATGCCGAGGCCGACCGCGTGGCGGAATACGACGCGGTACGGCAGTACGGGCTGACCCAGTCCCATAAGCACCAGAAGGAAATGCAGGTGCTTTCGGGCCTGACCGATACCCCCATCTTTAACCCTGCGGTTGCCGACTTTTTTGCGGGCATGACCGTTTCGGTTCCGCTTTACACCAAGCTTTTAAGCAAAAAAGTGACCGCGCGGCAGATTCACGAAGCGCTGTCGGCCTATTACGACGGCCAGCGCTTCGTCAAAGTTATGCCGTTCATGGGTGAGGGCGTCTTAACCGGCGGTTTTCTGCCGTCCAATTCGCTGGCGGACACCAACAATCTGCAAATTTTTGTCTGCGGCAATGACGAGCGCGTGCTGCTGGCCGCCTGTCTGGACAATCTGGGCAAGGGCGCTTCGGGCGCGGCGGTGCAAAACATGAATATTGCGCTGGGACTCGACGAAGCCGCCGGGCTGTAATTTATAGTCGATTGCTTGAAAAACAGCTTGTCATTACAGGCCGCTTTTCAAATTAATCAACTGTGAGCGCTGAACGTGAGAAAGAGATAACGAACGGAGGATTTTTTATTATGACCCAGACTACAACCGCACAAAAGGCTGAAATTTTAAGCCGGGCGCTCCCCTACATTCAAAAATATAACGGTAAGACCGTCGTCGTTAAATACGGCGGCAATGCTATGACCAACAACGAGCTTAAAGAGGCCGTTATGGGCGATATTGTGCTGCTCTCCTGCATTGGCATCAAGGTGGTGCTCGTACATGGCGGCGGCCCCGAGATTACCGGACTGCTCAAGAAGATCGGC
>JAEWYJ010000291.1 GCA_023395695.1 Bacillota bacterium
GTGCATGGCTAATACCGATCCGGTTAACGACTGCGCGGCTATCACCGAGTATATTAAAAACAAGGCCGAAGAGGCGGGCTACTGCAAGGTGTACCCTATCGGCGCGGTTTCAAAAGGGCTTGAGGGCAAGGAGCTTGCCGAGATGGGGGACATGAAGGCGGCCGGCGCAGTGCTGTTTTCAGACGATGGCAGCCCGGTTTCAAATGCGCGGCTGTTAGAGCTGGCGCTGCGCTATTCTGCGCGGTTTGACGCCGTTGTGGCCGTGCATCCTGAGGAGCTGTCGCTTTCGGAGGGGGGAGCTATGAACCGGGGCGTCATGGCGACAATGCTCGGCCTGCCCGGCATCTCCCGCGCGGCGGAGGAAGGCCCCATTGCCCGAGACCTTGTTCTGGCCGAGGAAAATCAGGCGCGTATCCACATCTGCCACATCTCAACAGCGGGCTGCGTCGAGCTGATCCGTCACGCCAAGGCGCGCGGTGTCAGGGTCACCTGCGAGACAACGCCCCACTACCTTTGTCTGGATGAAACGGCTTGCGAGGGCTACGACGTCAACGCCAAGGTCGCCCCTCCGCTGCGCACCGTCGCCGATCAGGAGGCGCTGATTGCGGGGCTGTTGGACGGCACCGTCGACGCTATTGCGACCGATCACGCGCCGCACCACATCGATGACAAGAACATGGAATTTTCGCTGGCGGCCAAAGGCATTTCCGGCTTTGAGACGGCGTTCTCCGCCTGCTACACCCGCTTGGTCAAGAGCGGCCTCCTCCCTCTGGAAAAGCTGGTTGAGAAAATGTGCCTGACCCCGGCCCGAATCGCCAGGATTCCGGGTGGCGTCATCGCCGAGGGGCAGCCTGCCGATTTTTTCTTAGCCGACGACGGTGAATGGACGGTTGACGCGCAACAATTTCTCTCGCGCGGCAAAAATACGCCGCTGCATGGCAAGACTTTAAGCGGCCGGGTGCTTAAAACCTTTCAGTCGGGCAAATTGGTCTACGACCGTGCGCCCGATTAACGGCAGAAACGGAGGTCAACAGAATGTTAAATAATGCGGCGGACCGCCTTGCGGCGGCGATTGCAAGGGTTAAAAACCCGACCGCGATGGGACTGGACACGCAGGCCGGGCATCTGCCTGCCGAATTTGCACCCGCAGACAATGCGGATACAACCATCTGCGCGGCTATTTTAAACTATAACAAGGCGCTGCTCGACGGCATGGCCGACCTGATTGGCTGCGTCAAGGTGCAGGTCGCCTATTACGAAATATACGGCGTGACGGGGATGCAGGCGTTTGCCAAAACGCTGCAATACGCACGGGAACGCGGTTATGTGACCATTGCCGACTGTAAGCGTAACGATATCGGCGCAACAGCGGGCGCCTACGCGCGCGCCTATCTGAACCCCGAGGGGGAATTTTTCAGCGATTTTGTCACGGTTAACGCTTATTTGGGGGCGGACGGCATTGCGCCTTTTATCGACGAGGCTAAACAGCATGGCGGCGGCATTTATGTGCTGGTCAAAACCTCCAATCCTTCGGGCGGGCAGCTTCAGGATATTGTAACCGCCGACGGGCGCAGGGTTTACGAGCTGATGGCCGATCTGGTCAGCGACTGGGGTGAGGGACTGATAGGTGAGAGCGGCTATTCCTCGGTTGGGGCGGTCGTCGGCGCAACATGGCCCGCCGAATCAACGGCGCTGCGCGGCCGTATGCCGCATACGCCGTTTTTAGTGCCGGGCTATGGCGCACAGGGCGCGACGGGCCAGGATTTAAACGGCTGCTTTGACCAAACCAAAGGCGGCGCGGTTGTCAATGCTTCCCGCTCGCTGCTTTGCGCGCATCAAAAGCGTCCCGGGCTGCACTGGCTTGAGGCGGTGCGGGCCGAGGCGGTGCGCATGCGTGACGACATTACCGCCGATTACAGCGAAGGGGCGTGAGCATATGAAACCTTTTATGGCGAAAATCTTAGAAAAAGGCCCGTTGGGCCGCGATATGCTCCGGTTTGTGCTGCATGCGCCCGAGGCGTTCTCGCAGCCGGTGCTGCCGGGTATGTTTGTGCATATTAAGGTTCCGGGCGATGCGTCGCATATTCTGCGGCGGCCAATTAGCATTATGGATGCCGACCCGCAGGCAGGCAGCCTCACGCTGGGCATTCAGCCCAAGGGTGACGGCACGCAGCGCATCTGCGCGCTGAATGCGGGTGACGACATGGATATTATTGCACCGCTTGGCAACAGCTTTGCACTGGGCGGCGCCAAGATGGTCTGGGCGCTGGGCGGCGGGGTTGGCGTTGCGCCAATGCTGTTTGCCTGCCACGCTTTTTCAGAGCAGGCAAAAATGACGGCGCTATTAGGCTTTCGCACCGCCGAGCAGGTTTATGCCGAGGGGGATTTCGCCCCTTTCGCCGACTTAATGATCTGTACCGATGACGGCTGCCGCGGCTTTAACGGCACGGTGATTGATGCGGCGAAGGAGCGGATCGAACTGCCCGAATTGATTCTGGCCTGCGGGCCGACGCCGATGCTCAAGGCCGTGCAGCTCTTTGCCGCCCAGCGCAATATCCCTTGCCAGATCTCATTGGAGCAGCGCATGGGCTGCGGCTATGGCGCCTGCTTAACCTGCGCCTGCAAAATAAAACAGGCAGAGGGCGACGAGACATTTGCGCGGGTTTGCGCCGACGGCCCGGTATTCGACGCAAAGGCGGTGGTGCTGTGAATACGATCGACCTGACGGTTACGCTGTGTGGTGTGACGCTGAAAAACCCGATTATTGCGGCCTCCGGTACCTTTGGCTTCGGGCGCGATTTCACCCGCTTTTACGATATCTCACGCTTGGGCGGCATCTCGGCCAAGGGCGTGACCCCCAAAGCGCGTACCGGCAATCCGCCGGTGCGCATCGTGGAGACGCTCAGTGGCATTTTAAATTCTGTTGGGCTGCAAAACCCCGGGATTGATGCGTTTTTAGAGACGGAACTGCCGTGGATGCTTGAGCAGGGCGCGACGGTGCTCTGCAACATCTCAGGCAACACGCTTGAGGAGTTTTGTGAGATGGCGCGCAAGCTTGACCGCAGCGGCGCGGCATTTATAGAGGTTAATGTAAGCTGCCCGAATATCCATGCGGGCGGCCGGGTGTTTGGCAGCGACCCCGACAGCATTCTGGCCGTGACGCAGGCGGTGCGCTGCTGCACCTCAAAGCCAATTATTGTCAAGCTCTCGCCCAATGTGGCAGATATCGCCGATATGGCGGTCGCCGCACAAGAGGGCGGGGCAGACGCTGTGTCGCTGATTAACACCATCACCGGCATGGCGATTGACGTCAACACGCGCAGGCCGGTGCTTGCCAATATGACCGGCGGCCTGTCCGGCCCGGCGGTGCGCCCGGTGGCGCTGCGCATGTGCTATCAGGCGGCGCAGGCGGTCTCCATTCCCGTCGTGGGTATGGGCGGCATTATGACCGGGGAGGACGCCGTTATGTTCCTGCTTGCAGGCTGCACGGCGGTACAGGTGGGCACGGCGAGCCTGGCCGACCCGATGGCCTGCGTGCGCATCCTCGACGAACTGGAGGATTATATGCGCCGCAAGGGCATCCAACAGGTCGGGGAACTCATAGGTACGCTTATAACCGAATAACCGGAGGGGATTTTATGACAAGAGAAGAGAAAATACAGCTGCTAAAGGATGCGCAGGTGCTGCAAACCGGGCATTTTCGTCTGACGTCGGGCCGCCACTCAGACCAGTATATGCAGTGCGCCCGCGTTTTTGAGGATGCTAAATACGCCCAACCCATTTGCGAGGACATTGCCGATGCGTTCCGAAACGAAAAGCTGGATCTGGTTATTGGCCCGGCTATCGGCGGCGTCATCATCACCTACGAGGTGGCGCGGCAGCTCGGCGTGCGCAACATTTTTGCCGAGCGTGAAAACGGCGTTATGACGCTGCGCCGCGGCTTTGCAATCCAACCGGGCGCACGGGTGCTGGTGGTTGAGGATACCATTACGACCGGTGGCTCGGTTAAGGAGGTCATCGCGCTGGTTAAGGAAAAGGGCGGTGTGGTTGTCGGCGTCGGTTCGGTGGTTGACCGCTCGAACGGCGCGGTAGACTTTGGCGTACCACTGCATGCGGCGGTTTCGTTGGAGGTTGTCTCTTATGAGGAGGGCGACTGCCCGCTGTGCCGGCAGGGGCTGCCGATTACCAAGCCCGGCAGCCGGGTCTTTAACAAATAATACCAAACACAATTAAAACAACTGTTAAGCTGTCGGATATTTTAGCCGGACTCAGTCAAGGCGCTTCTGAATGGAATGACCCCTGTTTTGTGCTTTAAAATGCACAAAACAGGGGTTTATGCTTGGATGTTATTTTATAGTCATACCACCAAAAAACCAATCCTGTATTGGTTTTTTGGTGGTATGACTATATATGCCGATCAATTTTAAAAGCGGCGTAGCGTTGGTGTGCCTATTTTTGCGTGGTAAGAAGGACAACGCAGCAACGCGGAAAACAGGCCGTCAAGATAAGACGGTTTTGAAGTTAGTCGGCTATAGCATCAGGGGGCAGCACGGCGTGGCTCGCGCCTGAAATAATGCCGCAGATCAGCTGTGAGAGCCGTTGCGGCGGCACCTGATCGGCATTACCGATCCAGGCCTCCAGAATAGAAACAGTACCGGAAGCAATAAAATCCATAAAATACATCAATAGACGGGGGTCTATATCGCTGCGGCCTTGCAGCTGTTCGCCCCACATATCGCGCAGACGGGTGCGGAAATTGAATACGAGATGCACATGCTCACCCGACTCGATCAGCAGTTTGAAAAACGGCTGATCGTTTTGAATTTCAAGAAACAGCTTGTCAAAGAACGGCGCGGGGTTTTCAAGGCTGTTCCAAATGTTATTTTGGTCGATAAGAGCAAATAACCGTTGCAGAAATTCATTCTCCAGATCTCGCAGCACCGAGTCGATATCCGCGTAATGATTATAAAAGGTCTTGCGGTTGACGTCGGCCCGCTCGGTCAGCTCGCTGATCGAAATTTTTGCAACCGGTTTTTCTTTCATAATGGCCAGAAGGGTCGACTTAATTGCGAAGGTGGTTTTCCGACATCGCCGATCATCTTTATTCAATATTTCCGCCATGATTTGCCCCTTTCTCCCCGGTATGGATAAATTGTGTGGAATAATATACAGATGCTGCTAAAAGTGACCGTTGTATTATTCTCAATTGTATAATAATATACGTTAGTGTAAAAGTCAATAGATGAGTAATAAACCGGGAGAGAAGATTATATGGTTACCAGTCAAAAAACAATGGTTGACCGTCTTATCAGCTTTATCGTAAGAAGAAGAAAACACATCGAAAAGTTTTTTATTCTCATGGTAGCGCTGTCTGCGGTTGCCGCACTGATGGTTCGGGTCAATTACGACCTGACCGAATACCTGCCGGCGTGGGCGCCCACCCGACAGGGCATCGACGCAATGGAAGCCGAGTTTGGCTATCCGGGTACTGCACGGGTGATGATGACCGACGTCACAATTTATGAGGCGAAGCTTTACAAAGGTCAGCTTGAAGCCATTGACGGTGTTGACAGCGTTTCATGGGCCGACACCGCCACCGATATTTACAGCTCGCAGGCCTTTTTGGAAGCGGCGGATATCGACGACTATTATAAAGACGGCTGCGCCGTTTATGATGTGGTTTTTAAGAAGGGCGATTCCGACCGTGTCTCTTATGCCGCTATTGATGAGATACGCAGCATGCTGGGCGACAAATGCAGCATCTCAGGCCCAACGGTGGAGAATAAGACCGTCAGTGAAAACATGGCCCGCGAAATGCCGCGTATTCTGACCATAGGGGTGCTGTTCATCCTCTGTGTGCTGACGCTGACCACCAATTCATGGTTTGAGCCGGTGCTGTTTATGGTGACAATGGGCGCTGCGGTTATCCTCAATAGCGGCACCAATATCATCTTCGGCACCATATCGTTCATTTCGTCCAATGCGGCGGCGCTGCTGCAAATTGCGGTGGCAATGGATTATTCAATCTTCCTGCTGCATACCTTTACGGCCGAAAAGGACAAAGGCGTCGGCGTTGAGCAGGCCATGGAAAATGCCCTGCGCATTGCAATGAACTCGATTGTATCCAGCGCGTTTACAACGGTCATCGGCTTTTTGGCGCTGGCGCTTATGCAGTTTACCATCGGCTATGACATTGGCATGGTACTGGCCAAGGGCATTGTGTGCAGCATGCTTACCGTGCTGCTGCTTATGCCGGCGCTGATTCTGCGCTGGCAGAATATAATCGAAAAGCTACAGCATAAGCCTTTCATTCCGCCGCTGGACCGGTTTGCAAAACGGGTGTTTGCCTCCCGTTATGCGGTGGCGGTGCTGGTGCTGCTTCTGATTGTGCCGTGCTATGTGGCGCAGGGCATGACCCACTATATGTACGGAACATCGGTGGTCGGGTGCGCGGAGGGAACACCTACCTGGCTGGAAAAAAAGGCGATTGACGACGTGTTCGGTATGAGCAATACCATTGTGATTATCGTGCCGAACAAGGGCAATGTCATTGAAAAGCGGGTGGCGGATGAACTGAAAGCCCGGCCTTACATACGCAATGTTACGGCGCTTTCCACCACGCTGCCGCAGGGTATTCCAGAAAGCTTTCTGCCCAAAAGTCTGACCTCAAAGCTGCATAGTGAAGGCTATTCGCGCATGCTGGTCAACGTGCGTAGCGACACCGAAACCGACCAGGCCTTTGTTTACGACGATGAAATTAAAGCTATTGTAGGCCGTTATTACACCGAGGACACATTTTTCATCGGAAAAACGCCCGTTGCCAAGGATATTAAGCAAATTATTTTGCAGGACAACAAGGAGGTTAACCTAATCTCAATTCTGGGCGTGGCGCTGGTGGTGTTTATGGCCTTTGGGTCTCTGGCTGTGACGCTTGTGGTGCTGGTGCCAATTGAGGTGGCTGTTTATATCAATATGGCGCTGCCGTATCTTTACAACGAAAAGCTGGCATTTCTGGGCTACCTTATGGTAAGCAGCATGCAGCTGGGGGCGACGGTGGATTATTCTATTTTGCTGACCAACAACTACCTTACCATGAGGCAGGAAGAACCGGATAAAAAGCAGGCCGCCATTAAAACAATCAGCAAGAGCACCGTTTCCATTATGACCTCGGGTATGGTGCTCACCATTGTCGGTTATGGCCTGAATTTTATGTCCTCGGTGCCCACCGTTGTGGATCTTGGGCATTTGATTGGCCGCGGCGGACTGTTCAGCATGCTTTTTGTGCTGACGCTGCTGCCGCTGTTACTGACGCTGTTTGACGGCGTCATACACCGGGGGCGGGAGCGCACCCAAAAAATTAAACAAACGCATACCGCGCTGGCGGCTAAAACCGGTGAGAAGGTTAAGCAGCTGGTGGGCGTCATTCGGCGCAGCCCGCATCGTAAAAACCTGACACCGCAGGAGGAAAAATAATTTATGCGTACTTCACACAAAATCGTAGCGGCCGCGCTGTCGCTTTGCATGCTCGCGGTTTTTCCCGCTACCTATACGCAGGCCGCCGCACCCGCAGTGACGGTGGACGAAACAGCCTATCTGATGCTCGACTACTACGGCGTGCCGGATAACCTGAGCATTGTTAAGGGCTGCGATTTAAATGGCAATACCCAATTTGAAGATTATGGCAGCTATACTGCAGTGACCAATATGAGCACCATGGACCCGCCTGAGCAGCGCGCGGACGGTGTAATCTGGCAGCTTGACAGCGGTGCGTCCAACCGCTTTTACTACGAAGTTGTGCCGGAAAACCAGACGCTGGACGCGTTGCCATGGACGATTGACGTCAGCTATAAGCTCAACGGCGTACCAGCCCATGCCGACCGGCTGGCGGGCGCCGCGGGCCTGATTACCGTTGAGGTGACTGCAACGCCCAATCCTAAGGCCAACGCGTATTACCGGGACAATTTTATTCTCGTATGCGGCATGGCGTCGGATACCGATAAAAACAACAGCTTTACAGCTCAGGGGGCACAGTTCCAGTCGTTCGGCTCGTATCAGATGGCCTTTTTCATTGCTATGCCCAAGCGGGCGGGAACCTTTACCTTTGAGATTGGCAGCAATAGCTTTGAAACGTCCGGCGTTCTCCTGACGATGATGCCCGCAACCATGTCGCAGCTTGACGATATATCCAAGATGAAGACGCATAAAACAAACCTTGAGGATGCTGGGCGCGCCATGGACGCGACGGCTGCGGATATTCTCGACATGCTTTCGGCCATGTCGGGTGGCATGCGCACCACCGTTTCGGGGCTGGATACGCTTGAACGGGCACGGGCGGCCATCGACAGAGATTCCGACGGGATTACGCAAAGCGTTTCAAAGCTGCGCGGCGCGCTTAAAGAGATGGAAAAGGGCCTGAACAACTATGCCGAATTTTTGGGGGACGCCAAACTGTCGTCCGCTATAAAAGGCATGGGCAGCAACGCAGAGTCCATTGCAGAAATTATGGGTAAAATGGGCGGGGATGTCGAGGATTTATACACCCTGATGAACGAGCTGAAGGCAGCTATTCTGGAGTTTAACGGGACGGGCACCTCCGCGGCCAGAAAGCAGGCGCTCGTCGATGAAATTGCACTGTTGACCGGGGAGCTTGAAACGGCACTCTCTTATATCGATTCATCCGCCTTTGCAGGCTATATCAAACGTATTGAAGCGTCGGTGGGAGAGATTGAATCGCTGGCCGAGGCCGCAGACAGCGCACCGGACGATGTGGTACGGCAGTCGGCCGGCGCAATGCTCCGGGAGCTTCAGACCATCAGCACCACAATGAGCGGTATGCTCTCAGACAACGAGGCGCTGTCCGGCAGCATCAGTGGCAGCATTGGCGATATCTACGCTCTGTCGGGCGAGATGGAGGATGTTCTGGAGGAAACCGCGCGGGTCATGGACGACACGGCCGATTTGATGAAAGACACGCGTGGCATGCTTGATTCGGTGGATACCATGCTCTCCGGCAGCAGCGACCTGCTAAACGAGGGCGCGCGGGCCAGCATAGCGGGTATGACACAGATGCTCAACGAGCTGCTGGGGGTGTTGCATAAAACCGACGACCTGCAAATGAACCGTCAGACAATAGCGGATATTGTCAGGGAGGAGTGGCGCCGCCTTGACGACGACTTTGGTGTACTGGATATTGACACAGCCGCGGAGAAGGTCTCTTTGACATCGGCTAAAAACGCGCCGCCGCGCAGTTTGCAAATTATAATGCGGACACGCGAAATAGAACTGCCGGATGAAGCAGATACGCTTTCCGCCCTGCAGGAGGAAGCCGAGAGCACCGTTGGCGCACGTATTGTCAAGGTGTTTAAGGTTATTAAGGACGGTCTTGCACAACTGTTTGAATAATTGCTATAATTCGTTTAACGGAGGGAATGCATATGCGTAAAAGGGTATGGGCCGCATTTTTTTGCGCCGCGCTGGCGGCGGTTGTCGGTGTGCGCGCGACTGCTGCAAGCGATTTTGATCGGGGTGTTATCTATAGCCGGCAGCAGCGTTATTACTTCGATAAGGAGATAAAGGGCGAGACGGCCGAGGACAGCGCGTGGGTGTTTGGGTTTGAGGTGTTCAAGGACGCGACCTTTACGGTGGATACCGAGGGGCAGTCCGACCTGACGCTTGGCGCAAACTGCGATTACGACGACCAGGTGCTTGACCGCTACCCCGACGCGAAGCTGCTGTTTTTTAATGGCAATGGCGACTACTTTCACCATTACGGCACGCTGTTTTTACCGGCTGAACCGGGCAATTGCCTTTACCGCAATATCAATAGGACGCTCTACGACATCGGCGCGGTTTATGATGAAGAGGCGGGCGGATTTTTGCTGCGTGCCCGGCATTTGTGCCAATATGTTATTTCGGACAGCGTCCTGCCGGCTGAAAGCCTGGAGCCTGACAGCCCGCTGCTGGCCGAACCGCTTGAATAAATATTTTTGCTCAAACCGCTCGGGAGTGGGGGCAGCCTTTGCAACCCGTATTGTATGGCCGACTACCTTCAAAGCCGGCCCATCTTGATGGCCTGCATCCTTGGCCATACAAGGCGCAAAGCATCGTTGACATTTTGTACCCGCTCCCGGATTGCTTGCGTATAAAACAGCCTCAAGGGGGCCTTCGCCGCACAGACGAAGGCCCCCTTGAGCAAAATATCTCCACATCGTTTCAAAACCGGCCGGAACAGGCGGCGTGTTTTATATCTGACGGTGTTACTGCCC
>JAEWYJ010000292.1 GCA_023395695.1 Bacillota bacterium
CATAAAACAAAATGCCCACCGCAGCGCTGGCCAGCTTTGAGCGGGCGTGAAACCGATTGGCCAGATGCTTGAACAGATAGGCCAATGTCAGGCTTAACCAAAAGGGCCAGAACCACGGCAGCAGGAAGCGGATACCCAGATAACATAGCATTGCGACAATTGCACAATAGAGGACACGTATAATAAAGGAAAGCTTATTTTGTTGTTCCATATGCGCCACCACCTTGTTGAATTTATATCGGAAGCATTCGGGTTTATGTCGGGGCCGAAGGACAGAAGTACAGAAGTACAAATAAATATATAAAAAAGTCAAAAAAACATTGTAGCTTTTTAATATAATGTGGCTTATTTGATTAAAAAATACCGCCATAAATAATATAAAATAAAGATATATTGAGCAAACAGGATTATACTTCATGTAATCTTAAAAAATAGCCATAATCATGCCGAAAAGCGCTTAAATTATCGGAAACGGTAATTGCAATTAGTGGAACGCAATGCTATAGTGTTCCTAATCTAAGTACAAACGTTTTTGGTGGGTGGAAACAGCGGCGCTGTGTGTTCAGCTCTGAAGCAACCCTTCTATTGCAGGCGTTTGTGTCCGGCGCAGCGCCGGTTGTTGAAAGCATACTTGCATATTGAAAGGAGTAGACAAAGTCATGTGGACACCCCCAAAATATTTGGTCGTTGAAACGGAAATGCTCCCCGAAGTTTTTTCAAAGGTAGTATATGCAAAGCAGCTGCTGGAAAACGGTGAAACGAATAATATTTCTCACGCCGCCAAAATGGCCGGTATTTCACGCAGTGCCATCTATAAATACCGCGATGTGGTTTTTCCCTATGTCAGAGAAATGTCCGGCAAGGTTGTCAGCATCTATGTGTTGCTGCGCGACAAGCCGGGGATGCTTTCTAACCTGATTGCGGAGCTTTATCGCAACGGGGTTAATATTTTGACCATTAACCAGAATATTCCGGTGGACGGTCTGGCTGCGGTGTCGGTTTCGATCTCGCTGGACGCCACCTGCACCAACGACATGGAGCTGGTTACCGCCATCAAAAAGCTGGAGGGCGTTGTTGAGGCGCGCAAGCTTACCGGCCATTAATATATCGCATACACCCGTACCTTTGTACCGGGTTTTGAATACCCAACTTTAGGAGGAAAAGCGCATATGAAAATCGCAATTATCGGCTACGGTGTAGTCGGTTCCGGTGTGGCGGAGGTTTTTTATAAAAACCATGCCCGTATCAACGCCAAGGCCGGAAAGAAGCTGGACATCAAATATATTGTCGACATCAAAAGCCTTGAGGGAACGCCGTACGCCGAAAAAGGCACTACGGATTTTGATAAGGTCTTAAACGATCCTGAAGTGGGTATTGTCGTTGAAACAATAGGCGGACTCAAGCCCGCCTATGATTTTTCCAAACGCAGCCTGTTGGCAGGCAAGCATGTTATTACCTCCAATAAGGAGCTGGTGGCCACCCACGGCGCAGAGCTTTTGGCTATCGCCAGGGAGAAGAACGTCAACTACCTCTTTGAGGCGAGCGTTGGTGGCGGTATTCCGGTGCTGCACCCGCTTTACCAGTGCCTTGGCAGTGACGATATCACCGAAGTCGCCGGTATATTAAACGGTACAACCAATTTTATTATGACCCAGATGATCGAAAACGGCATGTCCTTTGCGGATGCGCTCAAATTGGCACAGCAAAACGGCTATGCCGAGCAGAACCCCGCCGCCGATGTCGAAGGTAAGGACGCCTGCCGCAAAATTTGTATTTTGGCATCGCTGGTCTATGGCCGGCATGTTTATCCCGACGAGGTGCATACCGAGGGTATTACCAATATTACCGCTAATGACGTCAGCGCCGCCTCTAAAGCGGGCTACGCCATCAAGCTGATCGGGCGGGTCAAGCAGACCGAAAAGGGTCTTTTGGCAATGGTTACCCCGGCGCTTGTGTCAAAAAAGAGCCAGCTTGGCAATGTGAGCGGTGTCTTTAACGCCATTCTGGTGCGCGGCTCCGACCTGGGCGACGTGCTGTTTTACGGGCCGGGCGCCGGTAAGACCCCCACGGCGTCGGCGGTTATCTCCGACATTGTCGACGCGGCCAGAGCGGGCGGCAACATTCCGTTCCTCGGGTGGGAGGATGCAGCGCACAATACGCTGCTCGACTACCGTCAGGACGTCGCGCCCGTGATGCTGCGTGTACCGGCAGGCGAGCAAGCCGCGGCGGCTGGGCTGTTTGGCTGTGTGCAGCAGGTGGAGGGCTATACCCGTGACGGCGAGGCGGCGTTTATCACACCAGCGCTTTCGGGTGAGCAGATTCAAGCGCTGACCGAACAGGCTGCGCAAAAAAATATGACTATTCTTTCGGCTTTCCGCGTATTGGATTATTAAGGAGGAACCGCATTGATTACCGTTAAGGTTCCGGCTACCTCCGCCAATGTGGGCTCCGGCTTCGACTCGCTCGGGCTGGCGGTGACGCTGTATAATGCATTGCATCTTGAGGAATACGAGGGGCTGTCGATCCGCTCGCTCGACGATATTGAGGTGCCCTGTGACGAGACGAATCTCGTCTATACGACGATGAAATCGCTGTATGAGCTTTGTGGCAGGCCGTTTTACGGCGTCCGTTTCGGCCAGATTAACAACATTCCGCTTTCACGTGGGCTGGGCAGCAGCTCGGCGTGCATCATCGGGGGGTTGCTGGCGGCCAATCATATGCTCAAATTCCCGTTTTCGCGTCAGGAGATTATCAATTTGGCTGCGTCTATCGAGGGGCACCCCGACAACACAACCCCCGCACTGCTTGGCGGCTTTGTCGCCTCGGTTTTTGACGGTGAGCGGGTGCATTATGTCAGGCAGGAGCTGCATGTTGGCATTAAATTTGCTGCGCTAATCCCCGACACCGAGCTTAAAACCTCGCTGGCCAGAAGCGTTCTTCCCAAGCGTATCAGCCATAAGGACGCGGTGTATAACCTCTCCCGCGCCGCATTGATGAGCGCTTCGCTGGCGACCGGCAGCTATCATAACCTGCGCTGTGCCGCGGGAGACCGCCTGCATCAGGATTACCGCCTGCCGCTCATCTCCGGCGCCGAGCGCGCCATGAAAATGATGGAGGAGGAGGGGGCCTACTGCACCTATGTCAGCGGCGCGGGTTCAACGCTGATGGCGATGGTGCCCGGTGAAAGAGAAAACATTTTCTATTCAAGAATGCGTCCCCGTCTGGATGCGGAGGGCTATAAAAGATGGAAGCTGCTTATGCTGGATGCCGATAACACCGGCGCCATTTGCGTGGAAAGCATTCCGCTGCCCAATGATTTAAAATGATGCATAGACGGTTGTACACTATAAACAGGAGGAAAAGAAGTTGAATCTCATAGTACAAAAGTTTGGCGGCACCTCAGTGGCCGACGCTGCGCGTATAGAGCATGTTGCGGACATTATTACGCGCACCTACAAAGCCGGCCATAACGTTGTCGCGGTTGTGTCGGCCCAGGGTAAGTTTACCGATGTATTGGTCGATAAGGCCAACGAGATCAACCCCAGGGCGTCAAAGCGCGAAATGGATATGCTGCTTGCGGCGGGTGAGCAAATTTCAATTTCGCTGCTGGCTATGGCGATTGAAAAGCGCGGACTGCCGGTAAAATCCTTTTTGGGTTGGCAGGCAGGCTTTGTGACCGACTCCAACTATTCAAACGCCCGTATCCGCAAAATCAATAAAGAGCGTATTGAAAACGAGCTGGCCAAGCGCACAATTGTCATTGTGGCGGGCTTTCAGGGTATTAACCGGTATGACGACATCACCACGCTGGGGCGCGGCGGCTCCGACACCAGTGCCGTTGCGCTTGCCGCAGCGCTGAGCGCGAAAAAATGCCAGATATTTACCGATGTTGAAGGCGTCTATACCGCTGATCCGCGCCTGGTTAAAGATGCGGTAAAGCTTAATTCCATCAGTTATGATGAGATGCTGGAGCTGGCGTCGCTGGGCGCACAGGTGCTGCATAACCGTTCGGTTGAAATGGCAAAGCGGTATAACGTAGATCTTGAGGTGCTTTCCAGTATGGAAGATAAACCGGGCACCATCATTAAGGAGGAAGCTGACGTGGAAAAGATGATTATCAGCGGCGTCGCCAAGGATACAAACATAGCAAGAATTTCGATTTTGGAGCTTAAGGATCAGCCTGGTATCGCCTTTAAGGTGTTCTCGCTGCTGGCCAAAGAAAAGATCAATGTCGATATCATTTTGCAGTCGGTGGGCCGTAACGGCACCAAGGACATCACCTTTACCGTCGCTAAGGATAACGCTGACCGCGCCGTGGCGGTGCTCGACGCCAACAAGCATCTTATTGGCATTAAGCAGGTGCTGTGTGACACGCAGAGCGCCAAGGTCTCTATTGTCGGTGCAGGTATGGAGTCGAACCCCGGCGTAGCCAGCAAGCTGTTTGATGCGCTGGCTCAGGCCAATATCAACATCGATATGGTCTCAACAAGTGAGATCAAAATTTCGGTGCTCATCGCGCTCAAGGACGCGGAGCGTGCCGTCATGGTCATTCATGACGCTTTCTATAACAACTGACCGGTTCTTTAAAAAACCGCCCCACCGCACAGGCCTGTCGCTGTGCGGTGGGGCGGTTTCAATTTTTTTAATGTATGCAATGTGTGTAGGGGCAGGATGCATTCCCAAATATGACGCCAGCCGGGGACAGCGCGCCAGCCGTTTGCGGCTATTATAGCACAAAAAAACAAGAGGGCAAGCGTATTAATATTTTGTTCAATTGCTGTATTTGCCGCTTGAAAGCAAGCTGACACGGCCCGGTGTATAAGAGCGCATTGGCGGCGTAAACCTTTTTTTGGCCTTGGCATAAACTGAAAGTAAACTTGTAGCTTTTTAAGCAGCCGTTACCCGTTTGGCTGCTTTTCATTTATAAGCTCCAATTATCATTAATAGGATGTCTTGGTACGGCAGATACGCGGTAGGCGGCAGAATTTTGACCACATTCAATGCGCAAAATCCGTTGTACAGGCACCCATCTGCCCGATAAGGAGGACAGAATATGAGCATTGCCTTGCAGATTGAACGCGCCGCGGCGGGGACAGTTGCAGCCGGGGAAAACGTTATTTTCGACAACGTGGCCCACATCTCGGGAGATATCAGCTACAACGGCATAACCGGTACAATCACTTTTAACGCGGCCGGAAGTTATCTGGTCAATTGGTGGGTGGCCACGCAGGCTTCAACATCGGTAAACGGGGCCATATTTGCGTTGTATACGTCCGAAAGCCAATTGATGACGGGGAATTCACCGGTTAAAAAGGGAGAGGTATACGGCACGGGAATCGTAACCGTCTCTGCAGCGCCTGTGACAGCGTCTCTGATCAATCAAAGCACCGACGCTTTTTACTATGCGCAGTCGCTTCCCCTGACGGCCACACTGGTTATCACAAAGGCCGATGCGGGCAGCGCAGATACCATGGCTTGCTTTGCCGTGAAACAGATGACTAATATCCTTTCGCAAATGTTGACGGCCTACCCCGATAGCTCCTGGACAATTTTTTCAAACATGTTGACAGCTTCCACCGGTGTCCCGGTGGGCTTATATGCCTCGCCGGAAACGGGAGAGCCCGCCATACTGCAAATTATGGCAGGCACAGATTACGGCGCGATTCCCATTGCTTCAATTATGGTGGTTTATGTCGCGTCGCCGGCGGTATACGACCCCTCCTTTACGTTTTTACCGCTGCCTGATCCGTTGCCACCCGGCTGCAACACCGACCTGATTACAGTTTTTCCGTCTTATCTCCCGTTAGGAACATCGGTATCGATTGGCATGTCTCCTAATGCTACAGCGACCGGCATGGTCTATAAAAATGAATATGGCGTGCTGGTGCTTTCCGATACGGACGGCAATACCCCAATGTTTATTGCCACGCCGTATATCCGGCGCATTATAACAACCGGCAGCCCGGTATTGCGGCTTTCGTCAGACGGCGCGGGCATAAAGCTCGGTATTAGTACCGAAGTATTCGGGTCGGATGTAACTGCTGATATTGAGTTTTAAGCGCTCCTAAGCGGACCGTGCGATGTGCAGATGAAAAAACCGGCGATTTGCTCCTTTATAGCAACCAACCTAAAAAGTATATGCCTTAGGCGGCGTGTTTTTCCGTGCCACAGCGCTATTCCTCCTGCCGTGCGTCAGCCCGTTTGCGACCAGTACCTTGAGCTTCAAAAATATAGTCATACCACTGGTTTGACTATATGTGTGCCTATTCCGCGCAGATTTTCAAAATGGGCTGCTGTCAAAACAGCATGCAGCGCTGTGAAAAATTATACCGTTGCAGATTCAATCAGCAAGCCAATGACAAACGGAGAAAGGCTGTCGGTGTTTTGGCCTGGAACAATGTAGAATACGGCTGCCCGTTTCCGGGCAGCCGTATTCTACACATGTCGTATCTGCGGGGCCAAGTGCTGCAACACCGGCTCGGTTAGTGCTGTGTAGCCGCTGTGCACCCGGACTTCATGGCTAGGGCTATGCGGCGTCGCCGTCGTGCAAAAGCCGGTGCGCCTGTATGGCGATATCCGGCAAAAGATCGTACAAAAGCATCAGATCGCCGTTTTTTGCCGCGAGGGTTTTCTCGTTGACAGGAATATAGGACAGGTCGGTATCGGCGGATTTTTTCGGCGCATGCGCCAGCAGCACCTCCCAGGCGGCAAGCGCTTCGGCGCGCTCTGCATCCAGTACGGCATAGGTCTGCCGGTGCTTACGCGCTGCCTGCGTCAGAGAAACCAAGCCAAGCATGCCGCAAATTATGGCGGAAATACCCATCATACGCAGCGCGCCGCCCGACCGCCAGAATACCGCTGTGAGTACCAGCCCCAGCGCCAGAACCGTGCCAAAACCGGCGCAGCGCCGCACGGTACCGTCCGCCGGTCTTTGCACCTGAGCCAGATGAGCGGCGGCGCAGCTTTTGCAGACAGCATAATCGCAGAATTCCCCAAGGGCCTGAACGCGCTTTTCTCCGGTTATATCCCGCACATGGAGCGTTCTGACTTCCAGCACGCGGAAGCAATAATCCGCCATATTTGAACATTTAAGGCAACCCGCCATAACCAATCCTCCTTGAGCGGCGCGTACGCCGGGTAAAGTGCCTGAGTGCACCGGACTGTTCGCTTGGACGCTGCCGGGTAGAGCCGCAGCGCCCCGCTTAAACGATAAAGCCTTACAGCAGGCCGCCCATAATGGACAGCATCAGGCTGCCGACAATAAGGATGATGGCGCCGCCCAGACGTGAGGAAATCTGCGCGAACGGCATCAGCTCCATGCGGTTGGCGGCAGAAAGCACGGCAACGTCGCCGGTGCCGCCCATGTTGGACATGCACAGGCCCGCGGTAACGCCGGCCTCAACAGGGTAAAAGCCCACCATACTGCCGACGGCAGCAGAACCGATAAAAGCGCCGACGCAGGTGACGAGGCAGAGCACCAGATAGGTGATGCTGAAGCTTTCGATAACGGTGTCAATGCTCAGATAGCACAGACCGATGCCGACCAACAGCGTGGGCGTCAGGTTCTTCATAATAAACTGGAACCATTGATAGCACGCGATTTCAATGTTTTCGGGAATCAGGTTGAAAATTTTGCAGATGGCTACGGTGATAATCATCCAGGCATAGGCGTGAATATTCAGCGAGGGGACAGCCTTGATCCACAGCTGAGCCACAATGTAGCCCCAGGCGAAGAAAGAGCAGGAGATAAATAAGCCGACGCCCAGATTGTTAATATTGATGTGCTCGCGTCGTGCCTGAACCTCGGGGCTGATTTCAAGATCAGCGGCGGTGGTCGTGCCGGCCTTCATCAGCTGGCCCTGGCCGTTTAAAGCTTTGTCGGCGATCAGCTTGACGACAATGCCGCCCAGCACAATCGAAATGGCGTTGCCGATGGCCACGGCTGGGGTCATGACCGAGATAGCCTCCGCGGCGGTCATGGTGCCGCTGCTCTCAAAAATTTTGGACAGAGGCGTAGCGCCGGCGCCCATGCCACCGCCCATAATGGGCAGCGCGATCAGCAGCAGCGATTTGACAACGCCATAGCCCATGGCGGCGCCAACCAGAGCGCACAGACCAAAGCCCACAAA
>JAEWYJ010000044.1 GCA_023395695.1 Bacillota bacterium
CTATACGGCTGCGGCATGCCCCCGCAGGGCCACGCCGCAGGTCGGTTCTATCGCTGCACTCGGCCGGAAGCGTCGCCACCCGCCAGTTTTTCAACCTCTGCGAGGGTAACACGGTTAAAGTCACCCTCTATCGAATGCTTGAGTGCCGAGGCCGCCACGGCAAGCTCGATAACGCTCTGAGCATCCCGGTTGTTGAGCAGCGCAAATATCAGGCCGCCGCCAAACGAGTCGCCGCCGCCGACGCGGTCGACAATGCGCAGGTGGTATTCCTTTGAAAAATAAAAGTCCTCGCCGTCGTAGAGCATGCCCGCCCAGTCGTTGTCGCTGGCGGAAATGGAGGTGCGCAGCGTAATGGCAACCTTTTTAAAGCCAAACCGGTCAACCAGTTGCTTTGCGACCGACTTATAGCCTTCCTTGTTAAGCTTGCCGCCCGTAATGTCGCTGCCCTCGGCCTCGATACCGAAAACATCCTTGGCATCCTCCTCGTTGGAGATGCAGACGTCCACATACCGGCACAGCGCGGTCATGGCCTCGCGCGCCTGCGCACGGGTCCACAGTTTGCCGCGGTAGTTTAAATCGCACGACACGGTAATGCCCTTGGCTCTGGCGGCCTTGCAGGCCTCCAGGCATATCTCAACCAGATTCGGCCCCAGCGCCGGCGTAATGCCGGTAAAGTGGAACCAGCCGGCCCCTTCAAAGATGGCGTCCCAGTCAAAGTCGGCGGGCTGCGCCTCCTGAATGGCGGAATGGGCGCGGTCATAGATGGCGACGCTGCCGCGCTGGGAAGCGCCTTTTTCTAAATAGTAAATGCCGACGCGATCACCGCCGCGTACAATTTTAGAGGTGTCAACCCCCAGCCCGCGCAGCGTATTCACCGCACCCTGGCCGATGGCGTGGGCGGGCAGCTTGGTGACAAAGGCCGCGTCGACGCCGTAGTTGGCGAGCGAGACGGCCACATTTGCCTCTCCGCCGCCAAAGGTAGCCTGAAGCTGGTCGTCCTGAAAGAAACGGTAATAGCCGTTTGGGGCCAGACGCAGCATAATTTCTCCGAAAGTGATTACACGTTTGCTCATGGCAATTCCTCCTTATTTCTGCACAAGGTGAATGGCGAAGCCGCCAATCTCATCCTTAAGGTAAATCGCCTTGGGCGTGCCCTTGGCGTCGGTTTTAAGGGTCGCTTGGTCAAATGCAACACCCTGAAGTCCCAGATGGAACATGGCGCGCGCCACCGAGTGGGTGGCAATGGCAATATGCCCGTGCGTGCCGAGGTACGGGCGCTTCATGCACTCCACTGCGGCGCCCGCAAAGTTGGAGCTGTTGCCCGGCTTATACTCAAAGCCAAAGAGCGCACACAGCGTCTTGGCTGTTTTTTGGGCGGCTGCCTCGTCATCGCAGTTGATACCGACATGCCCCAGCGAGAAGCCCAGCATGGTTTTAACCGCTTCGCGGGAGATGCGGGTGATCTCATCCCAGTTTTCAGCCTCAATCAGCTCTTTTTTAACCATCCAGGTACCGCCGCAGGCCAGAATCTGGTTAAAGGACAGGTAATCCATAATATTCTTGGTAGTGACGCCGCCGGTGGGCATCCATTTCAGGTTTTTATAGGGCCCGGCAACCGCCTTTAATGTGGCAACGCCGCCGTTTTGCTCTGCGGGGAAAAATTTGACCGCCGTAAGCCCCAGGCTCATGGCCTGCTCCATTTCTCCGGGCGTGGCGGTGCCGGGCATAATCAGCCCGCCCTTTGAGAGGACATATTTAACCATTTCAGGGTTAAAGCCGGGGGTGACAATAAACTTGGCCCCCGCGGCCAGCGCCCTGTCGGCCTGCTTCGGGGTCAGCACCGTGCCGGCGCCCACAAGCATGTCGGGCACCTCTTTAATAATGGCGCGCATAGCCTCCTCTGCGGCATCGGTGCGGAAGGTGACCTCAGCCGCGGGCAGGCCGCCGGCCACCAGCGCCTTTGCCAGCGGAACCGCTTTGGCGGCATCCTCAATGGCAATAACCGGGATAATACCGACATTTGAAATGCGTTCAAGAATTTCATTCATAACAGCTATACCTCCTACTATAAAACCATAAACCAACCGTTACGGGTTCATTATGCAAATAATAATATTATTATATAACTTGTATACTAGAATTCAAGACAAGTTGCAACAAAATTTAAGGCGAATCTTTTGTATACTTTGCTTGAAGCGGCTGAACATTAACCTTATAAAAGCTTTTTATTGAATATTCTCCGTGCGCCCTGCGCAGGGCGGCCGTATTTGTTACAGACCCGGCACTATTGGCCGCGTCTGCGGTCATGCAGCCGCGGCGCGGGCATAACGTCGGTTAAAAGCGCCCAAAGCGCATCGGCGCCGCCCACAATCTGGTCGTTGGGTATCAGGTAGGCACGCGTGGGCGCGGCATATAAATAGATGCTCCGGTTGGTGCGGTAGGCGGCAAACAGCGCCTCCCACCGGTAGTCGGCCTGCTCGTTGTCCGCCGATACCGCCACACCACCGCTTTGACTCAGCCGCAAGGTGTAGACCTGCCGAGGCTTTGCCAGCCCGAGCTTTTTAACCTGAATATGCACCGACCGGTTGAAGTTGAAAAAATAAACCGCGGGCAGCAGCACACCAACGCCCAGCAGCACACTGCCCAGCAGCGCGGCCTGCTCAACCTTACCGACCCGGGAAAAAGCTATGAATGAAAACAACAGCATAATTCCCACAAAGACAGCGGGAGAGCGCCACCGGCGTTGCCGGACAAAGGTGTCAAACCAGGCAAAATGTTTGAAAATATCGCCATCTACTTTGACATGGATGGTAAAATCGGCACTTTTCATAAACGGGAACCCCTCTTTTTAACCGGCAGACAATTTCATTATATGCCAATTGATTTTCGCCACAACAGCGTTTTCAAGATAAACAGCCACTTAATAATAACAGTTTTTTGTATATTCAAAAAACAGGATTCAGCATTTTCTGAACTGAAATCTTAAAGCGATTTTTGGCTTAGCGCAACAATTTTTTCAAGAATACGCTTCTATAATCACTACTATTGTACAATTAAAATTAAATTTATCAAGACAGCGGGCACCAAAATGGCGTTTTATACAAAAAATTAAACGGTTTTTCTACTAGTATACTAGTAGACGAAATATGAGGCCGTATGTTACATTTAAAGCACACTGAAGCCTACACTACAGTTCCAAACTTGAATAGGAGGAAGAAAGAATGAAAATGAAATTGACATCCGCTCTGCTTGCGGCAACGATGATACTCAGCCTGGCGGCTTGTGGCGGTGGCACTTCCGCGCCCGCATCTTCGGCGCCCGCCCCATCCAGCGCCCCTGAGAGTAGCGCTGCGGGCGGTGTCGCCAACGACCCCAAGGTAACCCTCACCTATGCGGAGGTTAACCCGCTCGACACCATTGTCGGTCAGACCGGCACGGCATTTAAAGAGAAGGTTGAAGAGCTTTCCGGCGGTTCCATTACCATCGACATTCAGGCCAGCGGTGTTCTCGGTTCTGAGAACGACGTGCTTGACTCGATGCTCGGCGGCGGCGACACTATAG
>JAEWYJ010000052.1 GCA_023395695.1 Bacillota bacterium
GTTGCGCCCGGTATATTCGGCAATTGCGGTGTCAAGGTCTGCCGGTTTAAAGTCCGGCCAGAGCACATCCATGAAGACAAATTCCGAATAGGCGCACTGCCACAACAAAAAGTTGGAGAGCCGCTGCTCCCCGCTCGGGCGAATAATCAGGTCGGGGTCGGGCATACCCGCCGTATAAAGCTGCCGTTCAATGGCCGCTTCGTCTATCTCCTCCGGCTGTAGGGCGCCGGATCTGACAGCCTGCGCCAGTCCGCGCATCGCCGCAACAAGCTCCTGCCTGCCCCCGTAATTGAGCGCAAAATTCACCGTAAGCCCTGTGTTTCGGGCAGTATCCTGCTCGGCCTTGGCAATTTCGCGCTGCAAATCTGCGTCCAGACGGGCAATATCGCCCAGAACGCGTATCCGGATATTTTCTCCGGCGGACTTGGCCGCCTCGTCAAAATGCTCCCGGAGCAAATTCATAATGCCGTCAATTTCCTTTTTGGGCCGGTTCCAGTTCTCGGTCGAAAACACATAAAGCGTCAGGTAGCGCACGCCCAGCGCCTGACAGTGCCGGATAACCGGCCGCAGCGCGCGGGTGCCCTGACGATGTCCCATGCTGCGCGCAAGGCCGCGCTTTTTTGCCCAGCGGCCGTTGCCATCCAGAATAATGGCAATGTGCGCCAAGGCGCCCGCAGCCGTGGTTTGAGCGTAATCCATATGATCCTCCAGCCGATCAGCGAAAGAAATGAAAAACTGTGTTCATCAACAAGAAAGCCGAATTGGCGCGCTTTTACACCCAACCGCGCAAAAGGCGGAATACCGGACGTATTCCAGCGCTCTTGATACGGATGCAGAAAAAGCGCAGCCAATACAGCTGTTTTCGGGCAATGACTGCCAGTTTCTCAAACCTCCATGATCTCCTTTTCCTTGGCAGCAGAAATCTGGTCGATTTCCTTGCAGTATTTATCGGTGACATCCTGAACCTTCTTCTCGATATCCTTGAGGGTATCCTCGGGCATATCCTTCTTTTGCGCCTTGAGCTTCTCGTTGGCGTCACGGCGAATAGAGCGGATTGCAACCTTAGACTCCTCACCCATCTTGCCAATCTGCTTGCAGAGCTCTTTTCTGCGCTCCTCGGTCAGCGGCGGGAACATCAGGCGAATAACCGAGCCGTCATTTTGCGGGTTGATGCCGATGTCGGAAGCCATGATGGCCTTTTCAATCGCTTTTAAGACGGTGCGGTCCCACGGGGTAATCGTGAGGGTGCGCGCTTCAGTTACCGCAACCGTACCAACCTGGTTAATCGGAGTCGGCACGTCGTAGTACATCACCGTCACCTTGTCCAGCAGGGCAGGGTTGGCACGTCCGGCGCGAATCGCGGCATAGTCCTGACGGAGCACCGAAACGGTTTTGGTCATTTTAGTTTCAAAGCCTTTTACAAAGTCGTTCATCTAAGCTTCCTCCCTCAAAATAGTTCCTATTTCATCTCCCTGAATCGCTCTGACAATATTGTGCGGGTCCTCCAGGGAAAAAATTAAAACAGGCATATGGTTGTCGCGGCAAAGCGAAGCGGCGGTAGAATCGATAACCGCCAGCTCTTTATTGAGAATTTCTGAAAAGGATATCTGGTCATACCGTTTGGCGTCAGGGTTTTTCTTGGGGTCGTCGTTATAAACCCCGTCAACCATTTTGGCCATCAGAATGATATCGGCGTCTATTTCGGCCGAACGCAGCGCGGCAGCCGTATCGGTAGAAAAGAACGGATTGCCGGTGCCGCAGCCGAAGATGACCACCCGACCCTTCTCCATATGGCGAACCGCCTTGTTGCGGATATACGGCTCGGCGATGGATTGCATGGCAATGGCGGTCTGCACGCGGGTTTCGACCCCAAGCGACTCCAGCGCGTCGGCCAACGACAGGGAGTTCATCACCGTAGCCAGCATGCCGATATGGTCGGCACGGGTGCGCTCCATGCCACCGCTGTCACGCCCGCGCCAGAAATTGCCGCCGCCGACAACGACAGCAACCTGCGCGCCAATCTCGACGCATTCCCTGATACTTTTGGAAATAGAAAGCACTGTTTTATAGTCCAGACCAAAATGCGCGCCGCCCGCCAGCGCCTCTCCGCTTAGCTTGAGCAACACCCTTTTGTATTTTAAACCCATCAAATCATTCCAATCCTTTTATTCTATTCCGCCACCGGCACGGCGGTATTACGATGCTTTAAGCAACAGCTGCCCTTCATTTTCGGCAAACCGTCCGGTTATCATACCGGCAGGAGAAATATTTCTCATCTATTTTACCTTAAACCGCATGCGGTGTAAAGATTTAAGACGTAAATTATTCGTGTCCGATCATATTTGCTTGTTATACCGTAAAAAGCCGTGTGCCCTTTGTGGGCCGCACAGCTTTTTAAAGCAACGCAAACAGACTATAAACGTAGGGCTGCTGCCAAGCCCATCAAAAGGCGTTGGCAGCAGCCCCTGCTTTTTACTATTTGGCCAGCCTTGTCGCCATCGGGCAAAGCTTTTCGCCTGTGAAGCGAATCAACAGCGTCATAATCGGCACCATCGCCAACGACTTGACGATACGCGGCATGAGCAGCACCAGATATGCCTTGCCGGTGGTCATGTGAATCCAAACGGTGTTAAGCCCCAAATTGAGCACCAGCGCCACAATAAGCACTGCGGTCAGAATGCGCCACCACGACTTTGGACGCTGATACAGCAGCAATCCGTAGGTAAGCCCTGTCAGTGCCGCGGTCAGCGTGTAGCCCGGGAAATAGGCCCCAAGCGGGAACAGCACCGCGCCGATAATATCGGCAATAGCCGCGCCCGAAGCCGCATAAAACGGCCCGTAAAGCATGGCCAGCATCGAAAGCGGAATAAAGGAAAAGCCGATCTTGACAATAGGCGTGCTGATGGACAGAAACCGGGAAAGGACAATTTCCAGCGCGATCAGCAAGGCGATGTTTGCGATTTTTAAAGCGGATTTTGATCTCATAGATGTTTGCCTCCTCGTTACAGCCTGTTTGAAATATTTTTCAGACAGGCGCTTGTGGGGCCACATGAAGAGCGCTTCTTCAAATGGCAGCGGACGCGAAACAGCACCGCGGGTACTTTGACCCTTCGTTCGGCGGCAACTTCCCATCCGCCGACACTTGACGCACTGTTCCTACTCTGCATATTTCATACTGAATACCGGCCCGGAATACCCTCTTTATACCTGCGGCAGCATGGCCCGCCACATCGGCAGCCAGCGGTCACGCTTGTTTTCATGATGATATCCTCAACCAGCACCGCGTACTGCACAAAACGGCATAGCGCCGCTTTGTTTATGCCTGATAATAAAATTACAGCAGCCCTGCAACTGCCGGTGCTTGTCCGCTCCGGCTCAAGCGTCGGTCATGCGGCATTGCTGTATCTGTATTTTATCGCAGACGGACCGCCAACACAATATATTTTGCAAATTGATAATGTCTTTTTAATTTACAAAATAGGTGCAAAACTGTTTTTTTAGCTTTAAAAACTAAGGCGCCGGCCGACAACCTGCTTTGCGACGCATCTGTGAGACGCTTCTGCAGGCTTATTGACCATACCCGATCGTCTGCCCGCGGGCAATAGCCTATTTTTCTCCAATCTTGAGATAAGCGCATAGCATAGGGCTTTTGACAGGCTGAGCCGGGGCGGTTTATCGCCGGCGGTTTTAAAATACGTCAGATTTGGTGGTAGAA
>JAEWYJ010000079.1 GCA_023395695.1 Bacillota bacterium
ACCAGTGTATAGACAATTCTGCTGCCCAGCGCGGCCTGATTGCCGAATACCCATGCGACAGCATCAAGTTCAAACAGCCCGATAAGTCCCCAGTTGAGCGCACCGACAATCACCAGCAGCAATGCCAGCTTATTGAGCATCATACCATCCCTCTCTGATCGTCGCTTAAAACCTTTGAATGGAAGTTTTCCCATACCCTACCGAAATATTCAGTGGCATTTTTGCGCCGGTTTTGTATTTTCAAATTTGTTTTAACCCAAAATTTCTGATATACTGTTACCGAATGATAAAAATTGAGGGGTTGCCGTGAAAAATTATCGTCGTAAAAAGAAAACCTATCGTATATTGCCGGTTGCAGCTGTCTATTTGCTCTTGGCTTGCGGCGCTGCGGCAGCCTTTTGGCACGCAAAGGATATAAACCACGTCGGCAGCGAACCGCCGGCAGCCGCCGCGGTTGCGCCGCTGGCTCCGGCCGCGGGTGCAGGACGGCAAAACGGTGGGCTGACGCTGATGAGCCGCAACGCAATCCTGTTCGACCCCGAGGATGGCAGGACGCTTTTTGCCAAAAAAGCGCATGACCGTGCTTACCCCGCCTCACTGACCAAGCTGATGACGGCGCTGATTGCCGTAGAGCAAATTGAGGACTTTGACGCGCCGGTCACGCTCACGCATGCCGACTATGCCGGACTGTATGAGCAAAACGCCGCGATGGCCGGCTTTGCGACAGGCGAAGCGGTTACGGCCCGCGACCTGTTGTACGCCACGCTGCTGCCCTCCGGCGCTGAGGCCGCCTGTGCGCTGGCCCGCGCAGCTGCCGGTTCAAAAGAAAACTGCATCGCCCTGATGAACGAACGCGCCAAAACGCTGGGCATGACGAATAGCCACTTTACCAATGTTACCGGTCTGCACGACCCCGAGCATTATACCACGGCATACGATCTCTCGCTGCTTTTGACTGCCGCCTTAAAAAACGAACTGTTCGCAGAGGCTTTTTCGACCTTTAGCTATACCACAACCGCCACTGCGCAGCATCCGCAGGGCCTGTCGCTGACCTCGACCCTCACGCCGCGCATCCGGCAACTTAACCGGGAGGCGGCCCCCATCACCGGGGCTAAAACCGGCTACACCGAAGAAGCACAGCTTTGCCTGGCCAGCATCGGCACGCTCGACGGTGTTCGCCGTGCAATTGTTACAATCGGCGCCGCAGGCGACGGTTATTCCGAGCCGACCCACCTGCTGGACGCCTACCTGCTCTATCAAAAAAGCCTGCCGCACTGACCGACACCGAACGGTCCGCGGCGACAAAGGCCCGGCTTGCCTTTTTCGCAAGCCGGGTCTTTGTGCGTTTACTTCTTAATTTAAAAACCTGTATTCACAAACCGTAACGCACGGCTTGACAGCTAATTTCCCGCTACTGCCGCATTTAAAAACCTTGCCAGGCGTCACCCACCTGCGGTTTTGCGCCGCTTGTCGGGGCTGCGCAGATTAAAAATATCGGCGAATGCTCGGGGCTGTTATTCCTTGGGCGTTTCTCTGAGATATTTGAGCATGCATCGAATTGCTAAAATTAACGCAATGGCGATCAGCACAAAAAATACAGACCGCACAAGCATCGATAGCGCCATAAAAAGCCAAGGCGTCCCCATAAAAAACTGCTGCATATTTTCCTCCATTCATCTGTGCGGTGATTTCACCTAATACCGAATTCTCGGCAGATTGGCATCGCTTGAAAGATTTGAAAAGCTGTAAAGCACAAGCACGTCCTGAATCTGCTCGCTTGTGACCAGTGCGTTGACACCGTTCGGCAGCGAACGCAGGTCGACAACCACGACCTTTTGATAGCTCTGCGTCAAAAACGGCACAAAGCAGTTGGCGTAAGAATCTTTGATGACCATAATCGCCCCCGAGGGTGCGTTGTCATTTTGAATGACCGTCACGCCGTTATTCGCATGGAGGAACATGGCGTATTTGTCCCTTGTCTTTAGCACCTCTGCGTCGTACATTGAAGCGGCGGCCGCCCCGTCAATCTCAACGCTGCTGACCGGTAGGTCATACCATGTGATATGGTCGGCAACAGCATCAAACTTCTTAGCCTTGCTGAAATAGGTTCCCCAAAAGTCCCCGGCGCTGCGCGCCAGCGACGGCTCCGGAAGAATGGCGGCCCGCCCCACGGCATGCGCAAAGCTTTCGTAACCGTACCATGCACCCTGCGTTGTCCAGTGATGGTCGGTGCGGTAGTAAATCTCCTCCCGCGCATGCGCCAGCAACTTGTCCGAGACATCCACACCCGTGTAGCCGCTTAGGGCCAGCCTGCCGTTAACGGCTTCTATCAGTGCCAGCTGGTCTACATTACCAAGCCCCTTTGGCACCAAATGGCCTAAAATGCTGTAAGAGCCCGGCACAACCATAATATATTTGTTCACACTCGGGTTCAAGGCCGAAAATTCAGCCAGATAGCCGAGATTCTTCTCAAGCCGCTGCGCGTCGTAGGAACGGAATTTTTCAAAAAGATAATTATCCCCGCCATAAACAATACCGTTGTTTTCGGTTTTTCCCAGCAGCGCCTCACAGCGTGATTTCAATGAAATCCACCGGTCGCGCAGCGCAAACTGGTCATTGACATACTGCTCGAATTTTTGTGCATAGCCCTTGGCGCTGCTGTCTGCTATGGCGGAGAGTGAAAAGACAGGCCGCTGACTCAGATAACGATTTTCCATCTCTGAAAAGTCTGTGGCGGGCGTCAGCAGATTCATTAGAAAGAATGACGCGATCGCGCCAAAAAATAATAGCATGACAGGGTAGCGCTTTAAATATTTCATTGCCCTGCCCCCCCTTAAAATCTAAAATATAAAAACGGATTATAGGTAGCGTCCACAAGATAAGCAACCGATGCCAGGAACAGTGCGCCGTAGATCAGCGTGGCGGCAAGTCCGTTCTTTTCAAGCTTCTGAAAGCTTTTTTTAAGCACAGGCGTTGAAAACACAACGCCCAGCACAAAGGGCACGCCGTAGTTGCGCAAAAAGTAGCCCCAGTCCTCCCCGTTTGCAAACGCAAACAGCCTGCCGAAAAACAGCCCCAGCCGGGTCAGGTCGGTTATGGCAAAGATTGCCCAGCTGACCATGATGAGCGGAACCATATAAATGCGGGCAAAAACGGGGTGCCTGTCCAGTACCGGACGCAAAAACGCCTTTTCAAGCATGAGCAGCACAAAGAAATAAAGGCCCCACAGCACAAAATTCCACGAAGCGCCATGCCACAAACCTGTGGCGGCCCAGACCAGAAAAAGGTTAAACACCGTGCGCCAGACGCCCTTGCGGTTACCCCCCAGCGGAATATACATATACTGCCGAAACCACGACCCCAGCGTCATATGCCACCGCCGCCAGAATTCGGTCATGCTTTTTGCGGTGTAAGGAAAGTTAAAGTTCTGAGGGAATTCAAAGCCCAGCATCCGGCCCAGTCCGATAGCCATTAGCGAATAGCCTGAGAAATCGAAATAAATCTGCAGCGTAAAGGCCAGAATAGCCATCCACGCCAGCGGGGTAGAGAGAGCGGCAAAGTCCATCGACTCTACCTCAGTCCACAGCGCGCCGACATTGTTGGCAATAAGCACCTTGCTGGCCAGACCCATAATAAACGTTCGTACACCCAAAGCCACCTGCCCCGGGTCAACCGTGCGCCCGCGCAGCTCGCGCTGAATATCGGTATAACGCACGATGGGCCCCGCAATAAGCTGCGGAAACAGCACGACAAAAGCGCCAAAGTCGATGATATTGCGCTCCGCCCTGACATCTCCCCGATAGACATCGATGGTGTAGGACATGGTCTGAAAGGTGTAAAAGCTGATGCCAAGCGGCAGCGTCAGCTCTAAAACCGGCACGCCCAGCCCTGTCAGCATGTTAATATTGCGGGCAAAAAAGCCGGCATATTTAAAAAAGCCGAGCATTCCAAGGTTAAAAACGACCGAGAGCAGCAGCCAAAGCCGACGCGTCAAGCTACGATTCCCCGCATGCGCAATGCCGTTGGATGCGGTATAATCCACCAGAATGGACGCGAGCATAATGGGAAAATACCGCACTTCGCCCCACGAATAAAAGAGCAGGCTCAGAACCAGCAGGGTAAAGTTCTTCCACCTGTTCGGCGCCAGATAATAAAGGCCGAATGCCACCGGCATAAAATAAAACAGAAACAGGATACTGGAAAATACCATGGCTTCCTCCAAAAGTCGAAGTAAAAAGCCCTCGCAGATTCGGCTGCGAAGGCTTATTATGCGCACAAGCCGGACGGGGTTCCAGCTAATAATTTAACAGAAATACAGCAAAACATCAAGGATTTTTGCAAGCTTGGCGAATCTTATGCGTTGAACATGCTATCGATGGTTTCTTTGGTCATCTGCACGTCGGCATCATAAACCGCAGTGCCTTCAACATCCGGATCAAAATCTCCCACGATAATTAGAAACACGTAATTTCCTTTGGTATATACCTCTCCGGCCTTGGCGCGGTCGTACGAGCCGCTGACAGGATAAAACTCAAACTGGGCCGTGATATCGACAAGGCGCTTTTCAAGTGCCTGCTGGACCGCCTCCACCTTGTCCTCTTTGGCTTTAACGGCAAAAAGCGCGTCGGAACGAAGCATAATTCCCGCCACAGCACCGGCATATTCGTCATAAACAGTGGAATCCAACTCGGCAAAATCCGCCAGATACTGATCGTCTATCGGCATCTTCATGGGGACGGCTCCATAATCGCCCTCGTACTTTTCGTTGAACTTTGCGTCCACCGCATCAAGCACATCCTGAAGCGATTTATCGTCCTTTATCGTGCCGGGGGCATTTTTCTGGCTGCCGCAGGCTGTCGCCGTCAACAAAAAGACAACCGCCAGCGCCAGTGATAAAATTTTTTTCATCGTTTTTACCTCATAATGTTTTAAAATACGGTAAAGCTTTCCGGTTCGATTAATAAGTGCGGACAGGCGCACCGTTTGTTGCAGCTTATAATATATTTTGCAGCCCGGACTGCAATATGCGCATGCGCCGGATTAGATTGGAGACGCGCCAAGCGCCTGAACTTTACACATAAAAACGGGAAAGCAAATTGCTTTCCCGTTTAAAACCTGAAAAATAAGAATTATTCGGCGCTCTCCGCAGCCGGCACTTCCTCGGACGCGTTCTCTTCGAGCAGCGCCTTAATGGAAAGGCTGATTCTGTGACGCTCGAAATCGAGCTCGGTAATCTTGACCTCGGCCTCCTGCCCGACGGACAGAACGTCGGAGGGCTTGCCGACCCGCTCGCGTGCGATCTGGCTGATATGAATGAGGCCGTCGATGCCGGGGATCAGCTCGGCAAACGCGCCAAAGGCGGTCAGCGAGACAATCTTAACCTTGGCGGCCTGGCCGACTGCATAATTCTTGGCCAGAATAGCCCAAGGGTTGTCCTCATCCTTTTTATAGCCGAGCGAAATCTTCTTCTTCTCGGCGTCAATATCCTTAACATAAACCGTAATCTCATCGCCGACCTTAACGACCTGCGAGGGATGCTTGATTTTGCCCCAGGACAGCTCGGAGATGTGAATCATACCGTCCACGCCGCCCAGATCGACAAACGCGCCATAGTCGGTCAGCGACTTGACAACGCCGCTGTACTGCTTGCCAACCTCAACATCGGCCCAGAACTGCTCCTCAAGCTCCTTTTTCAGCTCACGCAGCACGGCACGAATAGAGCCGACTGCACGGCGGCGCTGACGGTTAACTTCAAGAATTTTAAACTTAACAGGCTTTCTCAGAAGAGACTCCAGCTCCTCGCCGCGCGACATGGTCGCCTGCGAAGCGGGAATAAACACCTTAACGCCGTTGGTCAGGGCCAGCACGCCGCCCTTGATAACCTCGGTGACAACGCCATTAAGAACCTCGCCGCTGTCCACGGCGCTCATAACCTTCTCAAACCCGGCCTGTGCGTCAAGACGCTTCTTGGAAAGCATCACGGTACCCTCGACATCGTTGACACGTACAACCAAGAGTTCGAGCTCGTCCCCCTTATTAACAATGTCCTCGGGTTTCGCGGTGGGATCATCGGTGAGCTCGTTCAGCGGTACATAACCGGCATGCTTGGTGCCAATATCAACAGAGATCATGTTGGGCTCAATGCTGGTAACAACACCGGTGACCTTCTCCCCGTTATATGTACTTTTGCAAAACTGATTGAGCATCTCCTCAAAGCTAAGCTCTTCCTGATTCTGATTCTCCAAAATCTCACTCATGGTTTCGTGTACCTCCTTAATTATGCAAGCAGGCGTAGACGCGCCTGCCGTGATACCGATGGAATAAAGGCCGGTAAAATCCTTTGGATTTAGCTCATCTGCAGTTTCGATTGCAACAGTCCTGCAAAATGCGCTGCAGATGCCTGCAAGCTTGACCGTATTTGAACTATGCCGGCCGCCAATCACCAGCATGACGTCAGAACCCGATGCCAGCTTGGCCGCTTCCTGCTGACGCAAGGAAGTAGCATTACATATTGTATCAAATATTTTTGCGTTTGTACACACTTTTTTTGCGGTGCTGATACAATTTTCCCACTCATTTTTATTGAAAGTTGTCTGCGCTACAAAATACACCGTGTTTTTAGACAAAATATCCTTATTTGTATCATTTAAAAGCTCCTGACAGCTGGAAACGACCAAAACCGACCCGCTGCAATGCCCCATAATGCCCTGAACCTCGGGATGATTACGGTCTCCGACAATGACCAGCGCCGCGTCCGGTTCGACCAGACTGACGATTTTATGAATCTTCGCGACAAACGGACAGGTTGCATCGGTATAAGACATTCCCGCCTCCCGAAGCTGCGCGTAAACCTCGGGCGCAACTCCGTGGGAGCGTATGATGACCCGGCGTCCCTCGGTATTCTCCGCAACCGAATCAATCACCGAAACGCCCTGACGCGCCAGAGCCTGCACAAACTGCGTATTGTGGATCAGCGGCCCCAGCGTACAGACGCAATCGCCTGCGTCAAGCGCCCGCTGCACCATGTCGACGGCGCGCTGTACGCCAAAGCAAAAGCCCGCTGTTTTGGCAAGGGTTATTTTAGCCTTCACGGTTTTCGCCCCCCAATCCCAGCAATGCCAGAATCTCATCCCAAACGCGCTTGGTCGCCCGCTTTAGGGCGCGCGGAGAATCCTCGTCCAGCCCCAGCGCGGCGTAGGGTATCACCGTGCCAAAGCGCACACAAATCCGGCTGCGAAAGCGCAGCGGGCGTTCGTATGTAACGGCGCAGGGCAATACATCGGCCTGCGTCATTTTGGCGATCAGCGCCATACCGGACTTTGGCTTACCCGGTTGTCCGGCCAAAAACCGGGTTCCCTCCGGAAAAATGCCCAGCACATAGCCTGCACGGGTCAGCCCCGCACAGTATTCAATCGTCGACAGATCCCCCGCCCCGCGCGAAACCGGAACAATGCCCAGCCAGCGAAAAAGCCATTGCAGCCCCTTTATGCGCATCAGCTCCGCCTTGGCCATATAGCGCACCCACGGCTTTAGCCGCAGCACCAGCACCACCGGGTCCAGATAGGAGGTGTGGTTGCTTGCCATAATGTAGCCTTTGTCGTTTTGAGGGATATTATGCATCCCATCATACTCAATACGAAATGCAATTGGCAGCAAAAACCCGACCACGGCTCTGGCCAGCTTAAAAAACCACTGCATCTCAGAGTTTCTCCCTAACAACGGTGGTCATGCGCTCAAGCGTTTCGTTAAACGTCAGGTCGGTGCTGTCTATTAAAACCGCATCCTCCGCCTGACACAGCGGCGCCGTCGCGCGGTGAGAATCGTTGTGGTCGCGCTGCTTTATTTCATCCAGAATGGTCTGGAAATCCACAGCCTGCCCTTTTTCCATATACTCTAAATAGCGCCGGCGCGCGCGCGCCTGCGGCGTTGCTGTCAGAAAAAATTTTATTTTTGCGTCGGGCAGCACAACGGTGCCTATATCCCGGCCATCCATTACAACGCTGTTCTGCCGGGCCAGGTCGCGCTGCAAATCAAGCAGAAAATCGCGCACCGCCGGAATGGCCGACACGTTGGAAGCCGCCATAGACATTTCGGGCAGGCGTATGGCCTCGGTAATATCCTCACCGTTTAAGAGCATACGCTGCAGGCCGTCGACATATTTCATCTCGATGGCAATGTCATGCAGCAATGGCACAACCTCTTTAGCGTCGGTTGTGTCAGAAACGCGGGGATGCGCATAGTAGCCGATTGAGCGGTAGAGCGCACCGGTATCCACGTAAATATAGCCCAGCTTTTGCGCCAGTGCGCGCGCAATGGTGCTTTTGCCGGCAGCCGACGGGCCGTCGATTGCAATAGCAGTGGTTTTATTCATGTCATTCTTCCCTCTCTTTTGCCGCCGCAGTCCGCGCTGCAACGGAAAGACCCGCCAGATAACCGGTTGAGAAGGCAATCTGCAGGTTAAAGCCCCCCGTGAGGGCGTCTACATCCAATAATTCGCCCGCAAAATACAGCCCCTGCACCAGCTTGGATTCCATCGTTTTTGGCTGCACCTCGGTCACCTTAATTCCGCCGCGGGTAACGACCGCTTCTTCAATCGGCCGCAGGGAAACCGGCTTGACCTCAAAGCCCTTAAGTGCCTCGCACAAGCGTAGCCGCTGGGCTTTGGTAATGGCGTTGACCTGCGTTTCCGCGTCGATACCAGATTGCAGCACCACAACCGGAATCAGGCTTTTGGGCAGCAGACGGTCAAGCGCATTCTTAAAGGCGCGGTTTTTCATCTCGGAAAAATCGCGCAGCAGCCGATTATCCAGCTGTTGCAGGTCGAGCCCGGGCTTTAGGTCAATGGTCATGGTATAGTCGGCGGCATTGCCTTCTATCTCGCTTGATGCGGTCAGCACCAGCGGCCCGGAAATGCCAAAATGGGTAAACATCAATTCCCCAATCTCAGAAACGGCCCTGTGTTTACCTTTACTGACGGTAAGCGTCACGTTTTTTAACGACAGGCCCATCAGCTCGGGGCACCACTTGTCCGACGTGACAATAGCGGTCAGCGACGGCACCGGCGGCATAACGGTATGCCCCACCGACCCGGCAAGGCTGTAGCCGTCGCCGGTTGACCCGGTGAGCGGGTAGCTTTTGCCGCCGGTCGCCAGCAGCACCGCTTTTGCAGCATAGCGCGCGCCATCCGCCGTTTCAACGCCGGCAACCCGCCCATCCTGACAATGCAGCGCCGTCACGCGGTTCTGGCGGAATATGACGCCATGCTCTTTGGCAAAGCAGGTCAGGGCATCGACAATATCCATGGCCTTGTCCGACTGCGGAAAAACCCGCGCGCCCCGCTCGGTTTTAAGCGGCACGCCGCAATTTTCAAAAAACCGCATCACATCCTGCGGCGAGAAAGCGTCAAAGGCGCTGTATAAAAAGCGCGGGTTGCGGCGCACCGACTCAATCAGGCGGTCTCGCGTGCAATTATTGGTTACATTACAGCGGCCCTTGCCGGTAATCATAATTTTACGCCCGGCGCGGGCATTTTTATCAAGCATCAGCACGCGGGCGCCCCCCAGAGCCGCCTGTCCCGCCGCCATAAGGCCGGCTGCGCCTGCCCCCACAACAATAAAATCGAATTTTTCTTTCATCAACGGTCGTTATCGTCAGCCTTGGTATAAATCTCATAACGCTCCCAAATGCGTTCGAGCTCAGAATAAGCGCGGCTGGTCTCCTCTCTTCTCTTGATGCCAACCGCGACAATCAACGCATTTAACAGCGATAGCGGCGCGACGAGCGAGTCGACAAACGAGGCCATCTCGCTGCGCGCATTTAAATGCAGGTCGGCCAGCTCGGCTATGGGCGACAGGCTGGAGTCGGTAATGGCCACCGTAGTGGCTTCGCGCTCCTTGGCAAATTTCATGGCGGTCAGCGTGCGCTTGCTGTAGCGCGGGAAGCTGATACCGACAAAAACGTCGCCCTTGCCGAGATTTAAAAGCTGCTCAAACACATCCGAGGTGGAAGCGGAGGTGACGAGGCGCACGTTATCAAAAACATGGTTGAAGTAAAACGCCAGAAAGCTGGCAAGCGAGGCCGAGGAACGAATGCCAATAATATAAATGGTACGCGCGGTTAAAAGCGCATCGATGGTGGTAGAAAATTCCTCGCGCGAAACCTCCTCAAGCGTGCGGCGGATCTTGTCGATATCCATCGTCAGAACGCGGTTGAGAATGTCGGCGTCGCCAACCTGAGTACCGGTCAGCTCCATGCGCTGCACGGTGGTCAGGCGGTTGCGGATCAGCTCCTGCAACGAGCGCTGCAGCTGTGGGTAACCGTCGTAGCCCAGCTCGGACGCAAAGCGCACCACCGTCGACTCACTGACGCCGACGGCTGTGCCCAGCCGCGCGGCCGTCATAAAAGCAGCCTTATCGTAGTGTTCTACAATATAGCGCGCGATCTGCTTTTGTCCCTTTGAAAGCTTAGGCATCATATTTGTGATTAAGCTGATCAAATCTTTGTGCACAAAATGCACCTCCTGTTCATTTAAAATCAGTATAGCAGATGCAGGAGAAAAATCAAGCAAATGCAGTTTATTTATGAATGTCCTGCATCATTTTCTTTTAATCGGTCGTTTCAGGGCGCAAATGAATGCAAATGTATAGGGTCGGGGTATAAATTGACATTCCTCGGCCACGGGTGCGCCACAAAAGCGTATTTCCGTCATTACGGCCTCTCGGGCTGACGAAGCAGCGACAGCACTCTTATACGTTTATAGTTCAGCGATTTGTCGTACATAACCCATTCGCCGCTGCGCTGCACATTGGCGTCAATGGCTACGCCGCCCGCTGCCATCAGGTTTTCGAGCACCCGGTGCGAAATCGGCTCCAGAATAATGGCCAGCTCAAATTGCGCGTCATCCTCCTGCAATTCGGCGACCGAGGTCGCCATGCGTACCGCCGTACAGCGCCTTCGCAGCGCCTCGTACAGATGCTTTGCCTGCGGGCTGTCGCCGAACACCAGCGCCTTGCAGCCTTGCAGCGGCCGGTCCGATTCCATACGCGCAATGCGCAGCAGCTGGCGCACCTGTTCGTCTGCGCCGGTGATCGGCGCATCGTTTTCAAAATGCTGTTTTTCCACAAAAACGCCCCCATACGATGAGAATAATTCATCTTATGGGGGAAATTTAAAATTGGTGCAAACCTGGTATGAATATGCATTTCTTTTAAACAGTCGGCTAAGGCATTCCGGCAGCAAGCCGGTGTGAACAAAAGGGCGCGTCCATGCCGATCACGCATGATCAGCTCTGTGTATCCTGCTCGGGCGTGCTTTCGCGCTTTTCTATTGTTTCGATATGCGCGTGATATTCCTTGAGAATTTTCTCTTCCAGCTCCTTGCGCGCCTCGCTCGTGATTGGGTGGCAGATATCCCGAAAGTTACCCTGCTCGTCCCGACGGCTGGGCATGGCAACAAACAGGCGTTCCGGGCCGTCTATCACCTTAATGTCATGTATGGCAAAATCGTCTCCAAGCGTCAGCGACACCAGCGCACGCAGCCGGCTTTCTTCGTAAATTGTTCTGATTCGGATGTCGGTAATCTTCATTTTTGTCCCTCCTGTCACCGCTATTATCAGCAGATTGGAAAATATTTATTCACTTTATTCGGGCTGCGTGCTATAATTTTAGTGTTACGTTAAAATCAGTTTGCTGTAAATTCTGTTTCAATATTTTAAAACGCACAAAACAGGACGGCTTTGTATGCTTTAAATTAAAACAGACGTTTTTATTGAGGATTCGTGTTAAAATCGGCGGTGACGGATTATGTTCAATTTCTGTCGCCCACAATTATAAGTGAAAATATTCCTTTCTGCCCTCAACCCGGTTGAGCGCAGCATCAGGTAAATACTTTGGAGGTGGCAGCGATGCCCGCTATTACAGAAGAAAACTTAAAGCTTTATCACAACCTGCACTTTATCGGCGTGGGCGGCTCGGGTATGTTCCCGCTCGTGCAGATTCTGCTGGCGCAGGGACACAGCATTTCGGGCTCCGACAACAACCCTGGAGACACCATAGACCAGGAACGCGCCATGGGGGTAACGGTCGCCATCGGCCACGATGCGGCCAACGTTCAAAACGTCGATGCGGTTATTTATTCGGCCGCCATTATGGCCGATAATGTCGAGCTTGTCGCCGCGCGTGCACGCGGTATTCCGGTCATCGAACGCAGCGAGATGCTTGGTCTTTTAACCCGCCGCTATAACAACTGCGTCTGCGTAGCGGGCACCCACGGTAAAACGACCACCACCTCGATGATCACCTATCTGATGCTGGCCTCGAACCTTGACCCCTCGGCAGTGATTGGCGGCAAGGTTAACGCCATAGGCGGCAGCGGCCGGGCCGGGCTTTCGCAGAATATGGTGGTGGAGGCCTGCGAATTTGTCGATACCTTTTTGCACCTCTCCCCCGACATTGCCGTCATCCTTAACATTGACGCCGATCATCTGGATTATTTTAAAACGCTGGATAATATCATCCGCTCCTTTCGCCGCTTCTGCGAGCTGACCTCCCGCACCGTTATCTACAACGGCGACGACGAGAACTCCCGCAAGGCGGTTGAAGGGCTCGACAAGCAGCTGTTGAGCTTTGGCCTCTCGGACAAAAATGATTATTACGCTGAGAATATCCACTGGAAAGGCGGCTCGCATTGCGACTTTGACCTGATGAAAAGCGGCAAAAAGGTTACGGCTCTGCAGCTGAATATCCCCGGCGCACATAACGTGCTCAACGCTGTCGCCGCCTGTGCGTCGGCGCTGGAAGCGGGCGCAAGACCCGACAAGCTGGCCGAGGGGCTCGCAGCCTTTACCGGTGCGCACCGCCGCTTTGAAATTCTGGGCAGCATAAACGGCGTGACGGTTGCCGACGACTATGCGCACCACCCTGCCGAGCTGGCTGCAACGCTCAACGCTGCAAAGGCGCTGGACTATAACAATGTCTGGGCGGTGTTTCAACCGTTTACCTTTTCCCGCACCGCCATGCTGCTCGACGATTTTGCCCGGGTGCTGCCGATTGCCGACGATGTTGTAATGTCGGCCATTATGGGCGGGCGTGAGG
>JAEWYJ010000099.1 GCA_023395695.1 Bacillota bacterium
GCATCAAATCAAACGGGAAACGGCAATAAGAGAGTGCGCCAATCAGGGCATAGTATTCCGGAAAATGCGACAGCACAATGCGCAGGCCGTCCTGCTCGGACAGTGCGCTGAGCTGTGCGCGGTTGTCGGCATATTTAAGCGTTTTGCAAGCGGCACGGACATAATCAAGACGGGAGACGGCCAAGCCCTCGTCCAATCCCAGTATATGCACGGGAACCCCGTGTATATAGCCGTCAAAGCGCATATTTTCAAGAACTGTTACGCCGGCACTGCGAAATTTGGCCGCAATCTCGGGCCAGCGCCCGGAGCGGTGCTCATGGTTGCCCGCAATAAGAAAGCAAGGGGCAACGTCTTTAAGCGTACGCAGCGTTTCAACCGTCGGCGCAAGGTTGCGGCAGTCGGCGCTGAGTGTATCGCCCGGGAACACGATGATGTCCGGCGCCAGCGCGCGTACCCGCGCTATCAGGCGGCTGTTGCCGCCACCAAACTGCTTACCGTGCAGATCTGCCAGGCATACCAGCTTAATCGGCTTTTTCAACCCGACCTTTATTGTGTGGCTGGTCATTTGCAGTGCGTTATTCTGGTAATAACCATAGGCGATACCCGCGGCACAAAGCGAAGCAGCACCGGTTATCAGATGATTCATAGCGTCTCTCACTCCTGACGGCGATATATAAGCAGATCAAAGCCCAGCTCAGTCTCCAGCCGGGTGACTTGTCGCAGGCGGCGGACGCCTTCAACAGGGGTTTTCCAGTAATAAGGGGTCATGGTAAACAGGTCAAAAATCAGCCTGCTGTCGCTCAATACAGCATGTGTGCGTACCGGAACACGCGCTTCAAAAGAAAAGCCCGGATAATCCGTTTCCTTATAAGCGTTTAAATAGGGCGTGTCGTAGAGCAGCTGTTTGAGGCCAAGTAAATGGCGCTCGCCTGCCACAGCCAGCAGCAGCATGCCGCCGGGTTTAAGCACGCGGGCAAACTCCGACGGAACAATCGGCGAAAAAACGCTCAATAACATGTCGGCGCAGGCGTCTCGAACAGGGATATCAAAACAGCTTGCCACCGCCAGCGGCAAGCCCCGGCCGCGTCCGGCTGCAGCCCTGACCGCCAGTTTGGAAATATCAAATCCGCAGACGGCGGGTGAGTCACATACGCTTTCCACCGCGCTGCGGACGGCGTCGGTATAATAGCCCTCGCCGCAGCCTGCGTCAATCAGCAGGGGAGACCGCCTGCCACGCAGCGCGTCCGATACCAGCGCGCAGATACGATCACAAAACGGCTGGTAAAAGCCTGCTTCTAAGAAGCTGCGGCGAGCCGCCACCATTTCCGGGCTGTCGCCCGGCAGCTTGGCATGCATTTTATTCGGCGGCAGCAGATGAACATATCCCTGCGCAGCCTTGTCAAAGCTGTGATGATCGGCGCATTGCAGAGTCGCTCCGGTGTCGTATAGCGGCGCTTTACAGATGGGGCAGCAAAAGATTGAGTCTGTCATAACGGTGCAGGGCCCGGTGCCGGGAACGGGCCAATCCTTTCTCCTTTACACACCGGTCAAAGCGGCATAAAGGGCGCAGCTGCCGTTTTGAATGCAACCAGCCGGGCGTTTAAAGCATAACCGGCAAGGCATGTAAGACGTTCAAAACAAGGCAGGTCGCAACAGTTGATATTGTGCTTATAAGTTCTGTATGGTGTTGGCTCTGGAGCGGGAACGGCCGCCCTTGGCGGGCCGTCCTTGCTTGGCGGCGGGCTTTTTCTTAGCCACGCTATAGCCAAACGTACCGAGCTGCCGGCCCAGCTCATAGTATGCGCCGTGCGCAAATGCGATAAGATCGGCACGGTTTAACTGCAGTTTTCCGCTTTCGGCAAGCAGCTGTTCGTCGGCATTGACCGCCACAATATCGGCCAGCAGCATGTGGTGCGACCCCAGCTCCAGCACGTCGGTCACACGGCATTCCAACGATAGCGGACTTTGGGCCAGCATAGGGCAGCTTAGCTGAGAGGCGGGTTCAGGCGTCAGATTGCACATGGTAAATTTATCGGTGTCGCGCCCGGAGCGCACGCCGCAAAAATCTACGGCGTGCAGGAGCTGGCGGGTGCTCAGATTAATCACAAATTCTCCGGATTGGCGTATCAGCGGATAAGAAAACCGCTCCGGTCGGACCGAGATATAGGTTTTAGGCGGCTGGGTATTGACAATACCCGTCCAGGCCACGGTAAAAATATTAGGTGTTTCCAGCGTGCCGCAGGTGACAAGCGCCGCGGGCATTGGCGCGAGCAGAGTGCTGCCCTTCCAAGCTTGTTTTGCCATCTCTTCAAAGGCTCCTTTAAGCGGCGGCTTTTTGAACCGCAGCTTCTAAAATACATTGACAGGGTTATTCTCAGGTCTCTCTGCCGCCGCAGGTTAAGAAAGCGGCCATTAAGAAAAAATATAAAATTTATTTTTTCTATTATGCGTTATTTTGAAAAAAAATGCAATAAGGCGCAAAAAAGAAACCAGTTATATTGCGCCTTGCGTGTGGTTTTGTGTCACCCTTGACACAGGGTGATTCATAGGATGGAGTAAGATTATCTTGAAAGGAGTTTTTGCTTTGGATTTTCGTCAACAACAGGCGGCTATGTGTTATCCGTCGCATATGGTCTTGCCTGCTATGGCACAGACTGACATGCCTAAGCCGGTCACGCTGCCGTTGGCAATGGCATATGTTCCAATGCAGGGATGGTCGCAAACGTACGACCCCGCGGTGGGTCTGCAGCGCGGAACGGTTTTCCCTGAACTGGATCTCCCGTTTATGGTGATAGGGGGCGTGTGCAAATGATTTTTGACAACATGATGCTGCCTGACAACACATTGCCGTTGGATAATATCATGTCCGCCCAAAATGCAAGCAACCTGCAAAGCATGATGCCGGCGCGAGACGGCAGAATGACGCCGCAGACCACCACCCTGCGGGATATGCTGGCGCAGCAGAATGCGGCGCTGACCCGGACTAACGGGACTACGGCAGGGACAACACCGGCTCAGAATGCAAGGAGCCTGCGAACGACGGCTGCACAAAACAGTACGGCTTCTTCCAACAGGATGTCGGCGTGTGGTATCAATGCCGTTGCCGCCATGCAGTCCAACAGTAGCGGCGCCGACAGCGCAGCACAAGTGGCCCGGCAGCTTGCACAGTCCTGTTTTGCCGTTCACGAAGCTGTCTTATACCTTGATACCCACCCTGACGACCAAAATGCGCTGGAATATTACCGCAGGAAGCAGCAACAGCTGATGCAGGCCAGCGAAGACTACCAAAATGCTGTAGGACCGATACGCGCATGCACCGTTGACACCAGTTCGGGCAGCTGGCAATGGGTTGAGACGCCCTGGCCCTGGGAAATTGAGGAGGTTTGATTATGTGGACTTATGACAAGCGGTTGCAATACCCTGTGCGCATAACTAACCCTAACCCTAAGCTGGCACAGGCAATTATAACGCAATACGGCGGGCCGGACGGCGAATTGGGTGCATCTATGCGCTACATTTCGCAGCGCTACACCATGCCCCATCGCGCAGTGGCAGGGCTTTTGACCGATATAGGAACCGAAGAGCTGGCGCATCTTGAAATGATCAGTGCCATTGTCCATCAGCTGACCCGGAATTTAAACGCACAACAGCTTGAAGCGGCAGGCTTCATGCCGTATTACATAGAGCATACGCTCGGTATTTATCCATGCTCCTCAGCGGGCGATCCCTTTAACGCGCTGGCGTTCCAGTCCAAAGGAGACCCGATTACTGATCTGACAGAGGATATGGCGGCGGAACAGAAGGCCAGAACCACCTATGACAATATTTTACGACTGGTTGATGATCCGGATGTCCGTGATCCGATTGTATTTTTGCGTGAACGTGAAATTGTTCATTTCCAAAGGTTTGGCGAAGCGCTGCGCCGTGTAACCGAGCAATTGGATTCCAATAATTTTTACGCTTTCAACCCCTCGTTCGACAAAGCGTGTGCCCAAAAATAATCAGTGATATGCTGGAGGCTGCCTTTAGCTTTACATACTTTAACTTACATAAAACGGGTGCCTGCGCTACTGCGCAAGCACCCGTTTTAGATACACTGCCTGATACCATAGCGGTCCGCCATAAGAGCAGAGCAGGTTCGACTCAATTTCAAAGGTTTTTAATAATCTCGGCTGCTTTGTAAAGATCTTCTACAATCCAGCCGGCTGCGGAGAGATCCTGTTCACCGGAGTCCGGATTATTGATCCCAATGCAGCGAATGCCGGCCCTTTGAGCTGCCATGACACCGAGATGCGAGTCTTCGATAATAACGGCCTGCCGTGCAGACACACCCGTTTTTTCCAAAGCAGCGAGGAACATATCCGGTTCGGGTTTTACCAAGAAGCCCGAATCACCGCATATCACAGCTTTGGCGTTGGAGAGCATTCCAACCGATGTCAAACAGTTTTCGACAAAGTGGCGGGGTGAGCTGGATGCCACAGCATAGATGCAGCCGCTTTGGTTAATCAGTTGCAACAAGTTTTGCAAGCCTTCCATGCCGTCGGCAAGGGGCGTAGCACGAATATTTTGCCACACAAGCTCAAAATGTCGCGCAGCAGCTTCCTCCGGTGTAAATGCGCAAGGCGGACAGGCATTGAGCAGACGGCCATATACCTCTACTGCAGCTGCCCCTGCCGTATCCGAAACGGCTATTTCCTGGCCGTTAGATAACTCATGTTTAATTTGCTCAAAGGCCACGCGGTGCAAAGGCTCACTATTTACGATAACGCCATCCATATCAAAAATGACCAATGACAAATTTTTATTATTAATCATAGTTAATCACTAATTATGTCGATATGTTTATGTCGTATTCTATTAGGAATTTAATAAAATTATGGGCAGGTACACGCAGGCATCCGTCTCTTTTTACAGAGCAGATTTGGTTGTACAGACCCATGATACAGTTCCCAAGCAGTTGAATAAAAGAATAAATTAAAAATAAAAAGCCGCTCCGGAGAGGAGAGCGGCTTTTTGATCTACCTTGCGGTAGTATTCCGTGTTAAAACGTGACTGCTTACGCAGCAGCGCCGGTGCCGGGGTTGGTAACGTCGACAGGAGCGTCAACAACAGGGGCGGTCTCAACAGCGGGGTTCACCAGCTCTACGTCGGAGAAGACATAGGAGCCGAGGGTGCGGGTGTAGAAGTAGAAAGCTTCGTCAGCATCATCATACTCGCAGCCGGGGATAGCAACAAGCTTGCCATCAACGATCTGATAAGCATAAGCGCCGTCTTCATACTCATACATGAACTCGCCGGTACGGTTGAACTTGACGTTGTTGAAGTTGATGAACTTCAGCTTAGCGCCGGGGTTAGCGTTAGCAATAGCGTCGTCGGCAGTGGTGTTGTATCTGACAAAGAGCTTGCCCTGGCCAGAAACGTCAACAGTGAAGGTGCCCTCGTTGGGCTCGGTGCCGAATTCGATTTCGACTTCGTCATCAGCCTCGAACTTAAGCGCATAGTTGGTGTCCCACTTCAGGGTAACGCCGTCGTCCGTAACTTTGTAGTTGACAGCATCGGTCATCCAGGTCTTGCCATAGAACACGTTGAAGGAGATGTTGACATCCTCATCCTTGATCTGGGAGTACTTGGTGTCAGTGCCGGTAGCCGGGGCAGTAGCCTTAACGGTAACAGCCTTACGGTTCAGGGTCAGGGTACCAATGATGTCAGCATCAGCGGTGGTCTGCTTGGAAGCAACCTTAACAGCGATAAAGTATTTGTACGCGCCGCCGTCGCTCTTCTTAGCAACAGAAACGGACTCAACGAGGTCGCCGCCCATTTCCCACTTGGCCTTAATCTTCAGCTTCTCAATAGCTTCATAAGCGGTGATAGGTGCGCCATTCTCGTCAACCAGAGGGAAGTAAACGGTATCGCCGTAAGAAAGAACAGCAGCGCTCATAGCCTTATCGTCATTCTCATACTTATAAGCGGTATCGAGGACAACCACAAGATCGTGACCCGAAAGGGTAGCAGCGAAAGAAACGGCAGCCAGGCTCATGACCATTGCAACGGCCAGAACAAGAGCAAATGTCTTTTTCATTGGAATATTCCTCCTAAATTAAAATCATATCTTTCAGCCGACACTCTCCAATACCAGCCAAAGAATCTGTGTTGTAAGGATCGGCAAAACCAATGCGTGAAGAGCGCTTTGCCTAACCCTGCGGATAAGTAACCCTCACTTGGAAGATTACTGTAGTCATCATAGCATATCTTATCCACAAATGCAACAGGTTTGTTATAATTTTGTAATTTTCTTTGCCCGAAAAATGACAAAGCTAAAATATGGCATAAAATTAAGCTTTTAAATCTCGCGGGTTATCCCTAACTCCTCTAAAAGCGTCAGCCGGCCCAATTTGCAATCGGCAGCGACAACAAATCCGCAGCAATTTCCCACTCTCCAGTCATAAAACGGGCGTTCGGGAGCAGCCAGCTCGGTCATGATCGCCATGATGCTGCCGCCGTGCAGAACGCAGGCCGCGCTGGCAATATTATTA
>JAEWYJ010000164.1 GCA_023395695.1 Bacillota bacterium
TATGCCAAATTCTCGCTGGACCCCATGTTCGAGAGCAACACCTTTAAGAGCGATCCCGACGGCCTGTACTTCCAGGTAATGGCCAAGGTCAGCTATGGCCAGATCGATACCGCTGCCGGTGCGGCAGAGTTCTTTAAGGGCATTACCGAGGCGATGGCCGCCTAAAAAAGAAACGGCATACATAGTGGTTCAATGGCGCCGCCCGCACCCGGTGTGGGCGGCGCCTGTAAATAACGGCAGAGGTGTGAGAACTATGGCGAATAATGCCCGCTCGACTGCTGATTTGCGCCGGCTGGAGCAAGAGCGCAAAAAAAAGCGCGGCAAGCTGGAGCGCAACTATATGGGCTGGGTCTTTCTGATTCCGTGGATTGTCGGATTCGCGGTCTTTAAGCTCTATCCCATGCTTTCCTCACTGGTATACAGCTTTTCCAACTACCATCTTTTTAACGGCATCTCCAAATGGGGATTGATGAACTATGTTAAAATTTTTGCCGACGATACCACCCGGGAAACGTTGCTGGTCACCGTTAAATACGCTTTTATCACCGTGCCGCTCAAGTTGGTTGCGGCGCTGTTTATCGCATACATTCTTAATTTTAAAATTAAATTTGTCAACGCCTTCCGTACCGCCTACTATATTCCGTCCATTCTGGGGGGATCGGTAGCGATTGCGGTATTATGGAAATCGCTGTTCAGGGACGACGGGCTAATTAATGCGCTGCTTGCCGTGTTCGGCGTGCAGGGACCCAGCTGGCTGACAGATCCTACCTATGCCCTGCTTGTCATTTCGCTTTTGCGCGTGTGGCAGTTTGGTTCGGCTATGGTCGTTTTTCTGGCGGCGCTTAAGGGCATTCCGCAAGACCTTTACGAAGCGGCTACTATTGACGGGGCCAGCCCGTTCAAACAGTTTATGTCTATCACCATTCCGATGATTACACCGGTTATTTTCTATAACCTGATCACTCAGCTGGTGCAGGCCTTTCAGGAGTTTAACGGCCCGTACATTATCACAAGAGGCGGTCCGTTAAATTCAACCACCTTAATTTCGCTGCTGATCTATAATAACGCCTTCAAAACCTACAATATGGGCATGGCCAGCGCTATGGCCTGGGTGCTGTTTATTATCGTCATGATCTTATCTGCCGTAGCGTTTCTCAGCCAGAAATATTGGGTTTACTACGGCGACGACGACGGGAGGGCGAAATAATGGTAACCGGCCAGAATAAAAAAATTTCCATCCTTTTGCGTTATGTTGTGCTGATTGCCGTGGGCCTGATTATGGTCTACCCGCTGCTGTGGATGGTCAGTGCCACCTTTAAGACCAACAACGAGATTTTTACCAACATCGGGCTGCTCCCCAAAAACCCCACGCTGGACGCTTACCGCAATGCCAATAATAATTACGGTGGCGCTATCAATCTGGTGCAGTCCATCTTTAACACCTTCAAATTTGTCATACCCAAGGTCATCTTCACCGTCTGCTCGGCAACGCTGACCGCCTATGGCTTTGGGCGTTTTAATTTTAAGGGCCGGGGCATTATGTTTGCGGTGCTGATGAGTACGCTGTTCTTACCGCAGGTGGTGCTTAATGTTCCGCAGTTTGCCATGTTCACAAAATTCGGCTGGGTAGATTCACCGCTTTATCTGCCGCTGGTCGTTCCTACGCTGTTTGCGGTGGATACCTACTTTGTATTTATGCTGATTCAATTTATGCGCAATATTCCGCGGGAGCTGGATGAAGCGGCTAAGATTGACTGCTGCGGAGAGTTTGGTGTTCTGTGGAATGTCATCATTCCCATGCTCAAACCCGCCATGATCTCGGCCGCGCTTTTTCAGTTTATGTGGTCTTCCAACGACTTTATGGGGCCGCTGCTCTATGTTAAAACGCCCTTATATTACCCGGCCACCATCTTTGTCAAGCTCTCTATGGACGCAGATGTCGGCTTTGAGTGGAACCGTGTGCTTGCCGTATCGCTTATCTCAATCATTCCGTCGCTGGTTGTGTTTTTCGCGGCACAGAACCAGTTTGTCGAGGGCATTTCGGCGGGCGGCGTAAAAGGCTAGCGGCTAAAAGGGGAGGGGCGTTGTGCGTGTTTGAATATGACGGATCGGTGCACAGGGTGCTTTCCGGCGTCTCAGATGTGGTGATTCTCCATCTGCTGTGGCTGATGACAAGCTTGCCACTGGTGACGATGGGGGCTTCTCTGTCGGCGCTTTACAGCGTCAGCATAGCGCGTAAATTGGGGAATGACATGCCGGTTTCAACGCTTTATTTTGCTGCTTTTTGCGGCAAGTGGAAGCGGGCGAGTATTCTGCTGGCAGTGCTGTTGCTAACAGGGGCACTGCTGGTGCTCAACCTTTATTTCTGGAACTACGTGGCTGCCGGTCTGTTTTCTCGTTTAGCGGCAGTGCTGACACTGGCGCTCTGTGTGTTGTGGGGGCTTCTCTTTATCTACGGGTTTGCCGCCGTGGGCTATACCGAGTTAAGCGTTAAAGCGGTTCTGCTCGGATCGCTGGGCGTCGCTTATGCGCGCCCCGGGCGTACGCTTTATCTGGCGCTTTGCTGGGCGGCTTTTGTCATTCTCAATTGCGTCAACCTGTACGTTAACGCCATGTTTTTATGCATTGGCTTCGGGGCATTTGTACATGTGTTTTTGGCGCGCACGCTTGTTGGCGTACTGGACCCTAACCGTTTAAAAGAGGCGGAAGCCGGGCAGATGCCATAATACTGCTATTCCATCAAAAGCTGCTGCCTTGGCGGACTCTTTCTCGTTTTGTGTCGTCCTTGCCATTGGCGAACGCCGGTTCGCCTGCCTTTTCGTCCTTGCAGCACATAAAATTTGCGCACCCATCTTATGCGCCCTTTAACGGCATCAGTATAACACAAAAATAACGGCCGCTGCATTACGGCAGCGACCGCTTTAGCGGGCGGACAGCGCCCGGTTTCAGGCGTTGGCCCGGTACATTTTTCGGTATTGCTGGGGCGAGAGACCCGTTCCGCTTTTAAAAATGCGGGTAAAATGCACCGAGGTGGAAAAGCCGGACATAAGCGCGATGTCGCTGACCTTGAGCGTGCTGTTTTCAAGCAGGTTTTTAGCCGCCATAACCCGCACGCTGTTAATGTACTCCACAATGCTAAGCGACGTGACCTGCTTAAACAGGCGGGAGAGATAGGATGTGCTGATATAAAAGTTGGAGGCAATACTGGTTAAATTCAGTTCCTGCGTGTAGTTCTGAGTGATAAACTGCTGGATATCCTCAATAAGTTGGTTTTTAACGCGACCGTACTCCGGTTCCTGCTGTAGCGACATGCATTCGTTGGTGTACAGCAGCAGCTCGGTGAGCAGCAGCCTGCGCTTGAGAATGTTAAAGCTGTCTGACTCGTCCTTTTTCTCCAGCAGGCGCTTAAAGATGCTTTCCAGCAGCGGGCGCTTGCGCATAGGGGTGTTGACAACATGGATGCGCTTTTCAAAGCAATCCAGCAGGTTAAAGTCTCCGGCATCATTTAAAAGCAGCAGCATTTCCTCGCTGAAATTTGTGACGATGCGGGTGTGCCCCTCGGCACCGACCGCACAGACCTTATGTACCTCGTCCGAATGGATAACCACCAGGTTGCCGGGACTGATGAGATAGGCCGAGTCGGCGATAAAATACCGGCAGCTGCCATCCAACAGGTAGTAGACCTCATACTTTTTATGAAAATGAAAGGAATCCATCTCGTAATTTTTATCATGGTGGATCTGGTCGATAAAAAAATCACTGTGTGGCGATAAAACCGCTTCGCTGACCATGGTCATTTCCCCTTTCAAAACCCCTCTCTCTTATTATAAATAAGAACCTAAAAAACACAAGCAGATCAGGAAAGTTTGGTGTATATGAACATTACCTTGTGCCATATTACAGCGCAAAGCGCCGTGTTTGAATTAGATACCGAGACGCCGTATATGGCGCCCGCTCCTTTTGACGTGACCCTTAACGGAGAAGTCCGGGGCCGGTTTGAACACAACTGCTTTACGGTCGCCGGGTTAAAGCCGGACCATTTGTACGATTTGCTTGTGGCCTCAGAAACCGGAATGACCGGCCATTTGACTTTTAAGACCCCGCGCGCCGTTTTGCGCCTTAATGTGACCGATTTTGGCGCCAGAGGCGACGGAAAAACCGACTGCACCGCTGCTATTCAGGCTGCGGTGGCGGCCTGTATTCCAAACGGAACAGTCTATGTTCCAAAGGGAGACTATCTGACGGGGCCACTGTTTTTAAAAAGTGAAATGACGCTTTATTTGGAAAAAGGGTCGACCCTACTGGCCCAGACCGACTGGAGCCGTTACCCGGTGCTGCCCGGCATGCTGCTCGACGATAACGGCCGGGACAGCTACAATCTGGGCACATGGGAGGGGAACCCGCTTGACAGCTATGCCAGCCTGATCACGGCGATCCGTGTGCACGATCTGTCGGTATGCGGGGAGGGCACGCTCGACGGCAACGGTGCGCAGGGCGGCTGGTGGAACGACTTTGGAACCCGCCGGGGCGCATGGCGGCCGCGCACGGTTTTTCTTTCTCACTGCGAGCGCGTAACGCTGGCGGGTATTAAGGTGCGCAACAGCCCCTCCTGGACCATACATCCATATTACTGCACCGACATCAGCCTGTTCAATATTCATGTCTGGAACCCGGACGACAGCCCTAATACCGACGGTATTGATCCTGAAAGCTGCGTTAATGTGCGCATTATCGG
>JAEWYJ010000281.1 GCA_023395695.1 Bacillota bacterium
ACCGATAACCGCCGCGCAAGAAGCATATATCCAAGCACAGGCACAGGCGACCGCTGATTTGGAGCAGGCCTTTGACGAAGAAACGCAAACGACCGCTACTAAAGAACGGAATACCCGACAAAAAGAACCGATGAGCGCATTCCCCATGCAGATCGCCTGCAAACAAGTACCGATGATTAGCTCTGGGTTACATGTGATCGCGAGAGAAGGACAAAAGACGCCGCGCATGCGGCTTAGCTGCGCTGCAAACCTGCCTGCCGCCGGCTTGGTTATGGCGTTGCTCCTGCTGTGGCAGGGCATTGCCGTCAGGCTGAACGCAGCTTATATTCTGCCGTCGCCCACGCAGATTCTCGCACGGCTGTGGGCGCTGCGGGAGCCGTTGCTGCGTGTGCACCTGCCCGCCACAATGGCGGTTACTTTTATCGGCCTGCTTATTTCAATCGTATTGGGGCTGCTGCTTGCGGTGACTATGGATATAAGCCCACTGGCCGAAAAGGCATTCTACCCCATTATCATTGCATCGCAGACCATTCCCACCACCGCAATTGCGCCGCTGTTTGTACTGTGGTTTGGCTACGGCATTTGGAGCAAGGTGCTCGTTACGGTGCTCATCACTTTTTTCCCGATTACTATTTCGATGTTTGATGGCTTTCGCTCGGTCAAAACCGAAATGGAGGAGCTGCTGTTCACCTACGGCGCGGGTAAGCGAACTGTTTTTATCAAGCTCAAGCTGCCCGCTGCGCTGCCCTGTTTTTTTTCGGCCATTAAGATGGCGGTTCCGCTGTCTATCATCGGCGCGGCCATTGGCGAATGGCTGGGGGCGCAGAGCGGTCTGGGCTACTTTTCCCGCCGGATGATGACGCAGCTCGACGGCGCGGGTGTGTTTGCGCCCATTGTGCTGCTGTCGGCTGTGGCGATGCTGCTGGTCGGGCTTATCAGCTTCGTTGAGCGGGTCGTTATCCGCTGGCGCAAGGAGCTGTAACGGTTCCACACGGACCCCGTTAAAAGGCAGGGCCTGTGAACGGCGGGTTTTTCGGCCTGTGGGACGCAGTGCGTGGCTTGCGCTGCAAAGCAAAGCGACTGCGCAAGCATAAACCTAAAAAGATACATATAAGGAGAAAATTTATGAAAAAGCTGTTTTCAATTCTGCTGGCGGCACTGCTGCTGGTTGCCGCGGGCTGCGGGGCAAAGCCCTCTGCACCTGTCCCCGCCGAGTCGGGCGAGGCCGCCCAACTCAAGGAGATTGACGTTGTGCTCGACTGGTATCCCAATGCGCTGCACGCCTTTATGTATACGGCTATTGAAAAGGGATATTATGCCGACGAGGGATTAAAGGTCAATATCCGCTTCCCTTCAAACGCCAACGACGCCATGTCACTGGTCGCAGCGGGAAGGGCGCAGGTCGGCCTTTACTATCAGCAGGACGTCATTATGGCGCGTGCCAACCAGCAGGTGCCGGTGCGGGCCATCGGCGCGGTTGTGCAGTCACCCTTGAATATTGTGCTGAATCTCAAAAGCGTCGGCATTAATTCCCCGACGGATCTTATCGGCAAGACCATCGGCTATGCCGGCACCGAATTAAACGAGGCGCTTATCCGCAGTATGATGCAAAACGTCGGAGCCGATTACGACGACGTGACAATGATTGACGTCGGCTTTGACCTTATGAGCTCAATGACCACCGGCAATGTCGACGCCACCATCGGCTGCTACGTCAACCATGAGGTGCCGCAGATGATCGAGGAGGGCTTCGACGTTTCGTATTTCATGGTGGATGAGTACGGCGTGCCGACCTATTATGAGGGCGTATTTATGGCTAATGATGACATGATTCAAAACGATTCCGAGACGCTTAAAGCCTTTTTGCGGGCAAGCGCCAAGGGCTTTGCGGACATGAAGGCCGACCCTGAAGCGGCGCTCGCAATTTTGCTGAACAACCAGAACGCGGAGAATTTTCCGCTGTCCGAATCGGTCGAACGCCAGAGCATGACCATGCTGCTGCCGCTCATGGAAACCGACGCGGCGCCGTTTCTTTCGCAGTCCGAGGCGGTTTGGCAAAACAATATCGACTGGCTGTACGAGCAGGGGCTGATAGCCGAAAAGCCGGCCGTCTCCGACCTGATGGCTACGCTGCAATAAACCTGTAAAACAAGGCTGCCGCAAGAAACTTGCGGCAGCCTTGTTTGTGATGGATAGCCAACCAACTCAGAAACCGGTACGGCCCCGCCTTCGCCGACCAAACAAATCGTGCTGCATTTGCAGGCGGGCCTGTGCGGCCAATTGACAAACGCCGTTTACCGCCCCTATACTGAAAGGGTTAAGCGGTGTACGCCTTGAGTTTTTCCCAAAAGCTTTCCACTCTGTCGGGGTCGGTCGCCCAGGAGGTACACAGGCGGATAATATCCTGTGTGTCGTCGGCTTTACCTTGTACCGAGAAGATAAAATCCTCCTCCAGACGTGTGAGCAGCGTTCTTGGCAAAATGGGGAAAAGCTGGTTGGTCACCGCCTCGGCGGCAAAGGAGTAACCCAGCGTCGTAATACCGTCGGCCAGACGCCGGGCCATGTCGTTGGCGTGCTGCGCCAGCGTATAATACAGCCCGTCGGTGAACAGCGCTTCAAACTGGAGCCCCAGCAGGCGACCTTTGGCCAGCATGCCGCCCCGCTGCTTGATAATTGAGCGGAAATCGGTATTGAATTCAGGACGGTTAATCACGAGCGCTTCGCCGAACAGCGCCCCCATTTTGGTTCCGCCAATATAAAACAGATCGGTCAGCGCCGCAATGTCGGGCAGTGTCAGGTCGTTGCCGTGGCAGGTCAGTGCGCACCCTAAGCGTGCACCGTCAAGATAGAGCGGAATACGGTACTTTTGACAGACCGCGGCCAGCTCGGCCAGCTCCTGCTTGCGGTATACGGTGCCCAACTCGGTCGGCTGAGAGACGTACACCATACCGGGCTGCACCATGTGCTCCGCCGTGGGGTCGTCGTAATGCGCCCTGATAAGCGCCTCTACCGCTTTGGCGGTCAGCTTACCGTCCGGAGCCGGAATAGTGAGTACCTTATGGCCGGTAGCCTCAATTGCGCCTGCTTCATGCACGCTGACATGCCCGCTTTCGGCCGAAATCATGCCCTGATGCGGACGCAGCAGCGCGGCGGCAACGGTCAGGTTTGTCTGGGTGCCGCCGACGAGAAAATGGATGGCGCTGCCGGGGCGCTTAATTTCGGCCGCAATCAGGCTGCGCGCACGGTCGCAGAACCCGTCGGTGCCGTAGCCGGTCGTTTGCACCAGGTTCGTCTCGGCCATCGCCGCGATGATACGCGGGTGCGCGCCCTCGCTGTAGTCGTTTAAAAAGCTGTATTTCATCAGGCACAATCCTTTCAAAAGAAAATATATCAACAGTATAGCACATTTTAAGACCCGTGCAATACTGACAGCAAAGAGGATGTTATTATGTCAAATCAAGCATATGCCTATGGGGTGGATATTGGGGGAACATCGGTCAAAATGGGGCTTTTTTCGGCCGGAAAGGAACTTTTGGAAAAGTGGCAGCTGCCCTCGCGTACCGATGGAGACAGTGCTGCCATGCTTG
>JAEWYJ010000217.1 GCA_023395695.1 Bacillota bacterium
CAAACGCTTTGTTCGTAGGGCGTTGTTTATTGCGTAGGTGTAGAAAATTGGCCATATGGCATCTAATTGCCTTTTGCGTGATTGACGTGGTGCAAGAATGACCGTATAATGATGATAGAAACACAAATCATTGTTTTAAATCGTCGATGATAGGAGATATGTATTATGTATATGAAGGAAGTCAATGTGCAGAATCAAATTGGTCTGCATGCCCGTCCCGCTACTTTTTTCATCCAGAAAGCCAATGAATTCAAAGCGTCCATTTGGGTCGAGAAGGATGAACGGCGTGTGAATGCCAAGAGCCTTTTAGGTGTTCTTTCTCTGGGCATCGTCGGGGGCTCTTCTATACGTATCATTGCGGACGGCGCCGATGAGCAGGCCGCGGTTGACGGCTTGGCAAAGCTTGTCGAGACCGGCTTTACCGAGCAATTCTAAAGTCAGGCTCTCTGCGAGACGGTGTGCTGCTTTTTTAGGGCGGCACGCCGTTTTTGTTACGTGTCGGCGACTGATGGGGGAAAGATATGTCGGAAGAAAAAATCCGCGCGCTGCATCAAAAATCCCGTTCGCTCACCAGTGAACCGGGCGTTTATCTCATGCGCAGCAAGGCCGGTGAAATTATTTATGTCGGTAAGGCAAAAAATTTAAAAAACCGTGTGTCCAGCTATTTTCGCGCACTTGACAAGCATCTGCCCAAGGTGCTGGCGATGGTGCTGCAGGTGCAGGATTTTGAAACAATCGTCACCGCCAGCGAATTCGAGGCGCTTGTTCTCGAATGCAGCCTGATTAAGCAGCACACACCCAAATATAACATTCTGCTCAAGGACGATAAGGGCTACAGCTATCTGCGCATTGACAAGGGCGATTACCCGCGCATTACCGAGGTTAAGCAGAAGGCGGAGGACGGCGCTGCCTATATCGGGCCGTATATGTCGGCGTGGGTGGTCAAAAATACCGCCGACGAGGCCAATAAGGCGTTTGGGCTGCCCACCTGTGCGCGGCAATTCCCGCGTGACATTAAAAAGGGGCGGCCGTGCCTGAACTACCACCTGAAGCAGTGCATGGGTGTGTGCCGGGGCGGTATTTCTCCGGCGGAATACGCCGATATTATGCGGCAGGCCATAGAGTACATCAAGGGCGGCAGCGCCGAGGCGCAGCGCCTGCTCAATGAGCAGATGGAGCTGGCCGCAGAGAATCTCGAATTTGAAAAGGCGGCCAAGTACCGGGACCGGCTGCGGGCCATTGTCCGCTTTGCCGACCGGCAGCGGGTCGTGTATGCCAACGTCGCCGACCAGGACGTCATGGCCTTTGTGCAGTCGGGCGACGACCTGTCGCTGTCACTGATTAAATTCCGGGGTCAGCGGCTTGTGGATAAGCTTGACTTTTTGTTTCCGGATATCTCGTCGGTCGAGGATGCGCGGGGCGAATTTATTTCACGCTATTATTCCGACCCGACGCACGAGCTGCCGGCGCAGCTGACGGTGGACGGCGACCTGACCGACAAGGCGCTTATCGAGCAGCTTTTGTCACAGCGCTTGGGCAAAAAAGTGGCGGTTGTACAGCCGCAACGCGGCGAACTTGTCCGGCTGGTCGAGATGGCACGGCTAAACGCCGCCGAGCAGCTGTCACTGCGCAGCAGTGGGCGCACCGGGCGGGAGCTGGCCGCACTCGACGAGCTGGCAAAGCTCTTGGGACTGCCAAAGCCGCCGGCCTGGATCGAATCCTACGACATTTCAAATATCGGCAGCGACGTTATAGTCGGTTCGATGGTTGTGTTTGAGAACGGACGCCCTCAAAAAGCCGCCTATAAGCATTTTTCAATTAAAGATATTATTGGCCCGGACGACTACGCCAGCATGGCGCAGATGTTAAACCGCCGGTTTACCCGTTATCTGGCGCAGGCACAGGACGGCGGCTTTTTTAACCGTTTGCCCGACCTGCTGCTTATCGATGGCGGTCGCGGGCATGTTTCCATCGCAAAGGGTGTGCTGGAGTCGCTCTCGCTCGACATACCGGTATTTGGCATGGTCAAGGACGACCGGCACTGCCCCCGCGCCATTTCGTCACAGGGGGGCGAAATTGGCATTGCCTCTCATCGCAGCGTTTTTACGCTTGTAACCGCTATTCAGGATGAAACGCACCGTTTTGCCATAAACTATGCGCGTAAAACCCATAAAAAGACGGCGTTCGAGCTATCGCTGACTAAGGTGGCGGGCATCGGCGAGGTGCGTGCGCGTGCCCTGTTTGCACACTTTAAGACTAAAAAAGCGATTCTTGCCGCTTCCGAGGAGGCGCTTTCCGCCGTCAAGGGGATGAATGTCCGCGCAGCACGGGCGCTGTGCGAAGCGGTGGACAAGGGCGAAATCGGTTGACAAAGCGGCATAAAAAAGGGATAATAATAAGCAGACCCATTACATTTTTTAAAGCGCCGGTCACTTAACCGGTGCCGCAAGGAGATAAAACATGAGAGTTATCACCGGCACGGCCAGAGGGCGAAAGCTCGCGGCCCCGCAGGGATTAGATACCCGTCCGACCTCGGATATGGCGAAGGAAGCGTTGTTTTCCATTATTCAGTTTGAGGTGGAAGGCGCCCTGGTGCTCGACCTTTTTGCGGGTTCGGGCCAGCTTGGCATCGAAGCGCTGTCGCGCGGCGCACGGGCGGCGGTTTTTGTCGATGCTTCGCGCGAGGCAAATCAGGTTATTACGCAAAATCTTGAGCACACCAGACTAAAAGACCGTGCGCGCATCGCGATGATGGACGCTGTTGCATTTTTTAAAACGGTGCGCGAGCCGTTTGACATTGCGCTGCTCGACCCGCCTTATGGCAAGGGGCTGATCGGCACGGTGCTGCCGCTGCTTGCGCCCTGTATGGCACCCGGTGGCATCATAATTTGCGAAACCGAACGGGACGAAATGCTGCCCGAGGCTGCGGGCACCTTTGCGGTGCGCAAGGAATACCGCTACGGTAAGGCTAAGCTGACGACCTACCGTGCTTTTGAGGAGACATTATGAGAATTGCAGTATGCCCCGGAAGCTTTGATCCCGTCACCTATGGTCATCTGGATATTTTTAAACGCGCTTCAAAGCTTTTTGATAAGGTCATTGTGGTCGTAGTCATCAATCCGGACAAGCAGCCGACCTTTTCGGCCGAGGAGCGTATGGCCATGATTCGCGAGGTGGTAACCGAATACCCCAACGTTGAGGTGGACAGCTATTCCGGCCTGCTTATCAACTATGTCCGCGACAAAAACGCCGTTGCCATCGTCAAGGGCCTGCGGGCCATGAGCGATTTTGAATATGAGTTTCAGATGGCCATTACAAACAAAAAGCTCTACCCGGGTGCCGAGACGGTGTTTCTGACCACAAGCCTGTATAACCTGTACCTGAGCTCCAGCCTCGTGCGTCAGATGGCCATGCTGGGCGGCGATCTTTCGGGCCTTGTGCCCCGATGCCTGCACGAGCGGGTGTACCGACGATTTGAAAAGAAAGGTGGAGACGCTCCAGTATGAATATTGAAGAAATTTTAGACATGCTCGACGAGCTGCTGGATAAAAGCTGGAATTTGCCGCTGACCAACAACCGCAGCGTGGTGGATATTGAAAAAATTCAGGAGCTGCTCGACGATATCCGTATGAACCTGCCCGGCGAGATTAAACAGGCCAAAAGCATTGTCTCGGACAGGGCCGACATTATCGCCACCGCCAAGCGCGAGGCCGACGCCGTCGTGCGCCGTGCCGAAGACCGCGCACGCGCGCTGATTGCGCAGGAGGAAATTGTTAAGCAGGCACAGCAGAAGGCCACCGAGATTATCTCACAGGCCCAGCAGAAGGCCAAGGATCTGCGCTCGGCTTCGCAGGAGTTTTCCGACGACCTGCTGCGTCAGTCGGAGGAGACGCTGACCAAGCTGCTTACCGAGGTGCGCACCACCCGTCAGGCTATGCGCAATACAACCAAGCGATAGGCCGCTTGTCTGCAAAATTATCCTTCGGCGCCCGTTTTCAGGAACAGGAATCCTGCAAACGGGCGCTTTGCCATATTGACAATCCATTGCCGCAGGGGCTAAAATATGAATGATTATCATTGCTTCAATTGTGTGTTGATACATATAGTCGACAAACTTAAAAAACGTACTGTCTTGGCGGCCTATTTTCCGCGCCGCTGCGTTATCCTCCTTGGCGGGCGCCAGCCCGCCTGCGTCGTCTACCTTGCGGCACAAAAAATAGCCGCTCCAATTCAGTTCCGCTTTTCAAGTTGGTCAACTATAGCAGATAATCGTACAAACGGAAAGATAAAGGG
>JAEWYJ010000220.1 GCA_023395695.1 Bacillota bacterium
GTGTGCAGCAGGCACTGCTTAAAATTCTGGAAGGCACCGTTGCCAATGTGCCGCCGCAGGGCGGCAGAAAGCACCCGCAGCAGGAGTTTATTCAAATTGATACCTCCAACATCCTGTTTATTTGCGGCGGCGCTTTTGAGGGCATCGACAAGATTATTGAAAAGCGTGTGGCTACCACCACAATGGGCTTCGGCGCCGATATCCGCTCCAAGGAGCAGAGCGACGAAATGATGCAGAAGCTTATTCCGCAGGATCTCGTGCGCTTTGGTCTGATCCCTGAGCTGATCGGGCGTTTGCCGGTTATTACGTCGCTGCATTCTCTTGATGAAGAAGCGCTGGTGCGTATTCTGCTTGAGCCTAAAAACTCCATGATTAAGCAGTATCAGCGTCTGTTTGAGCTGGATAACATCGCCTTGGAGTTCGAGTCTGACGCCTACCGCGAGATTGCGCATCTGGCCATAGAGCGTAAAATTGGCGCACGCGGTCTGCGCGGCATTCTGGAGGGCGTGCTGTCCAAGCTGATGTTTGACGCCCCCTCCGACCGCACGATTGAACGTGTGGTTATCACCAGGAGCTGCATCAATAAAACCGGAGAGCCTGCGGTTTACCGAAACCCCGACCGGCTGCTGACCGACGAACCCGCGCAGCCGCTGCTGCCTGCGCCTAAAAAAGCCAGGACGCGTAACGCCGGAACCGCTTCTTGATCCTGGTTATTTATGGCAGCATAATCGCATAATCCGGTGTTTTAAGCTTAATTGTTATGGAAAGACCCTTTGTAGGAGACCCCATGTGCAACGATGCGACGGCAGTTGGGAATCCAACGAAGGGTCTTTTTGTAATTTATAACACTTGAAAAATTCACGAGTTATTTAGTATAATATCTTAACAGCTTAAAGTGGGCTGTATATTTCAAAGTAAGAAAATAAGGAGGTGCCCACTTTGAAAGAGAAAAAAACCGTAATACAAAACCAAACCATGCCAGCCATTGCGCTGCGCGGACTGGTGCTTTTTCCGAAGATGGTGCTTCATTTTGATATCGGCCGCGAAAAATCCATTCTGGCGTTAAACCATGCGATGGAGAACGACCGCAGAATTTTCCTCACTGCGCAGGCCGATGTGCAGGACGACAACCCCGGCCCGAAGGATTTGTATCAGGTTGGCGTCGTCGCGCAGGTGCAGCAGGTCATTCGTGTGCAGGGCAGTGGTCTGCGCGTCATGGCCGAGGGACTGTACCGCGCCAAAATGGTGCGTGTCCGTCAGGAAGAGCCGTATTTTGTCGCCGATATCCGGTCTTTCCCGACGCGTCGGCTGTCGGCCGCCTCTCAGGACATGGCCAGCGCGCTGATCCGAACCGTCAAGAATCTGTTTCAGGAATACTGCGAGCTTTCGCCCAAGATGCCCAAGGAGCTGGTGCTCGGCGTCATGATGTCCGAGGACCCCGCGCTGCTCTCGGAGTATATTGCGGGCAACGTGCCGCTGCCGGTTGAGGAAAAGCAGGAGGTCTTGGAGCAGTCCAACCTGCTGCGTCGGCTTGAAATTCTGGCTGAGATTTTTGAGAACGAAAATGAAATTCTCCGCCTTGAGGCCGGCATCTACGAGAAGGTGAAGAGCCGCGTGGATCGCAACCAAAAGGATTACTACCTGCGTGAGCAGCTCAAGGTTATTTCAGAGGAGCTGGGCGAGGACGATTCGCCCGAAAATGAAATTAACACCTACCTTGAAAAGATAGAAGCGCTTAAAGTCTCGGACGAGGTGCGCGACAAGCTGACCAAGGAAGCCAACCGCCTGAGCAAAATGCCGGGCAGCTCGCAGGAGGCGTCGGTCATCCGTGGTTATCTTGATATCTGCCTTGAACTGCCGTGGAACGCGCTCAAGTCGGTCAAGGCCGACATTGCACAGGCGAAAAAAATATTGGACCATGACCACTATGGCATGGAGAAAATTAAGGACCGCGTGCTGGAGTCTATTGCGGTGCGGGCGCTGGCGCCTAATATTAAGGGGCAGATTCTCTGCCTGGTTGGGCCGCCCGGCGTTGGTAAGACGTCTATTGCCAAGTCGGTTGCTAAGGCGACGGGGCGCGACTATGTGCGCATCTCGCTTGGCGGCGTCAAGGATGAATCGGACATACGCGGGCACCGCAAGACCTACATAGGCTCTATGCCGGGCCGTATCATCGATGCGATGCGCCGTGCGGGCAGCCGAAACCCGCTGATGCTGCTTGACGAGGTTGATAAGCTTGGCAGCGACTATAAGGGCGACCCTTCGTCCGCGCTGCTTGAGGTGCTTGACGCCGAACAGAACCATGCATTCCGCGACCATTTCGTCGAGCTGCCGTTTGATTTGTCGGACGTCATGTTTATTGCGACGGCGAATAACGCCGATACGATACCCGCCCCGCTTTATGACCGTATGGAGGTCATAGAGCTTTCAAGCTATACCCGCGAGGAAAAATTCCATATCGCTAAGGATTACCTGATTCCCAAGCAGCGCGAACGCCACGGCTTAAACGGCCGTCAGGCCCGCATCACCGACGACGCGCTGTACACCCTCATCGACAGCTACACCCGCGAGTCCGGCGTGCGCCGTTTAGAGCGCAGCGTGGCCTCGGTATTCAGAAAGTGCGCCAAGCGTATTGTGGCTAAAGAGGTTAAGCAGATTATTGTAACGCCGGCGAATCTGAGCGATATTCTGGGCCCGAAGAAGTACTACCCCGACGCGCTTGCCAACCGCGACGAGGTTGGCGTGGTCAACGGTCTGGCGTGGACGTCGGTCGGCGGCGAGATGCTTCAGGTAGAGGTTGCTGTTTTGGACGGAAATGGCAAGCTGGAACTGACCGGCAATCTCGGCGACGTGATGAAGGAGTCGGCCCACGCGGCGGTCAGCTACCTGCGCGCTCATGCCGACACCTATGGCATCAGTCGCACGTTTTATAAGGATAAGGACATTCACATTCACGTACCCGAGGGCGCAGTGCCCAAGGATGGCCCCTCGGCGGGCATTACCATCTGCACCGCTCTGCTTTCGGCGCTTGTCAATATTCCCGTCAAATTCGACGTGGCCATGACCGGCGAAATAACGCTGCGCGGCCGTGTGCTGCCCATCGGCGGCCTGCGCGAAAAGACGATGGCTGCGCTGCGCAACAATATTAAAACCGTTATTATTCCCGCGGACAACGAGCCGGATATTGCCGAGCTGGATAATGCCGTAAAAAAGGCCATTCGTTTTGTGCCTGCGCGTACTATTGGCGATGTGCTGCCTGTGGCGCTCTCCAGCATGCCGGCCTCCGTCCCAGCCCCCGCTGAGGAGGAGTATGCTGTGGGCCTGCTGACCGACGTCAAGGGCACACCGCGTCACCCCGTTACCTGCTGATATTAACCATTAAATATTCTACAACAAGGAGCGCTCGCGCATGAATTACAACAAGGTTATCTTTGAACGCGCCTTCGGGCTTTCTTCGCAGCTTACCCCCTGCGACTGCCCGGAATTCGTGTTTGCAGGGCGCTCCAATGCCGGAAAATCCTCGTTGCTCAACAAGCTTTTTAATCGCAAGGCGCTGGCTCGCGTCAGTTCAATGCCCGGCAAAACCGCTACTATCAACTTTTACCAGCTTGATGACATTCGCTTTGTCGACCTGCCCGGCTACGGCTATGCCAAGGTCGCAAAGGGTGAGCGGAGGCGGTGGGACGAATTGATCGGCGGCTATTTTGAGCAGAACCGTGATATTGCGCTAGTTTTTTTGCTCGTCGATATGCGGCACGCGCCCTCTGCGGACGACCTGACGATGGCCAATTACCTGATCGAGAGTGAAACACCGTTTGTCGTTCTGCTGACCAAATCGGACAAGCTTAATAAGCGTGAGCGTGAGGAACGCCTTAAAGCCTTTGGCAGCGAGCTGCCCTGCGGTGAGGAGATTACCATGCTGCCCGTTTCCGCCCAAACGGGAGAGGGAATAGAGGCGCTGCGCGACATTGTCGCCGACATTGCCGAGCCGCCTCCGGAAGAAGCGGCGGATGACAGCAACCGGCAATAAATGACCTTTGAAGCTCTTCTGCATTTTGCAGCGGAATATATTTAACACTCACGACATGGAGGAATGACAATGTTTGTATCCGAAGCCTTAAGCGTCAACGAAGCGGGGCATCTGACCGTCGGGTCTGTGGACACGGTGGCGCTTGCACGTACCTTTGGTACGCCGCTTTATGTATATGACGAGGCCACTGTGCGCGGGGCACTGCGCCAGTATAACGATTCTATCAAGAACTATTATGACGGTAAAGGCATTGTGGCCTACGCCAGTAAGGCGTTCGCATGCAAAGAGATGTACCGTATTGCCAGCGACGAGGGTTGCGGGGTTGACGTTGTTTCTTCCGGCGAGCTTTACACCGCTTTGAGCGTCGGCTTTCCGGCCGAGAAGATTTTTTATCACGGCAATAATAAAACAGTTGAAGAGCTTGTCTATGCGGTTGAGCGTAATGTCGGACGCATTGTGGTGGATAACCTTACCGAGCTTGAGCGCCTGTCTGAGATTGCAATTTCTCAGAACAAGGTTGTGCCAATTCTCATTCGTGTCAAGCCCGGCATTGACGCGCACACCCACGACTTTGTCCGCACCGGCCAGATCGACTCTAAATTCGGCTTTGCGCTTGAAACCGGCGAGGCGCTTGAAGCGGTGCGCTATATTCTTCAGCACAAGGGCGTGGCTCTCAAGGGCCTGCACTGCCATATCGGCTCACAGATTTTTGATATCGCACCCTTTGAGCTGGCGGCTGAGGTCATGATCGGCCTTATGGCGCAGATTAAAAACGAGACCGGGCTTGTGCTCACCGAGTTAAACCTCGGCGGCGGCTTTGGTATTAAATACGTGCCCGAAAACGACCCCGTGCCCTACAGGGATTATATGGAGAAGGTTTCAAAGTCGGTGCACAAGGCCTGCGCCGAACAAGGACTGGATATCCCCTTTATCATTATTGAGCCGGGCCGTTCGGTTGTAGGCCCCGCCGGTATTACGCTCTATACGGTGGGCGGTGTCAAGCATATTCCCAATGTGCGCACCTATGTCTCAGTGGATGGCGGCATGACCGATAACCCCCGCTATATTTTGTATGGCTCCAAATACGACGTTGTGCTGGCCAACCGTGCGGCCGACCCCAAAGACAGCGTCGTGACCATTGCCGGGCGCTGCTGCGAGAGCGGCGACCTTGTTGGTGAGGGCATGGCGATTCAGTCCCCAAAGGTTGGCGATATTGTCGCCGTACTGGCAACCGGTGCTTACAATTATGCGATGGCCAGCAATTATAATCGCGTTCCCAGAGCCGCCGCCGTTATGGTGCGCGACAACGAAGCGCGGGAGATTATCCGCCGCGAGAGCCTTGAGGATTTAGTCAGAAACGACCTTTGATTGTTTTATTTGGCGCAGGGTATTGCTTTTACATTGTGAAGTGGTAAAATAAAATTGTACTATTTTGCATTCCTGTAATATTATCCCAACAAAACTTTTGGAGGTAATGGTATGAATCCACGCCTGAAGGAAATGAATGTCGAGTTTTTGTTTGAAGCAATTCTGCGTCTGAAGAATATCGAGGAATGCTACAATTTTTTTGACGACCTGTGCACCGTGCAGGAGTTAAAGGCGCTGACCCAGCGCCTGCAGGTTGCGTCGATGCTCTCGGAGGGCAAGGTGTACAGCGACATCGTGGCAAAGACCGGGGCTTCCACCGCAACCATCAGCCGTGTGAACCGCTCGCTCAATTATGGCAGCGACGGCTATAAGATCATTTTCGAAAGGCTGGAAAAGGATGCCCTCCTATAATGCGTTCGCGCCGTTTTACGACAGGTTTATAAAACCTGTGGATTATAAGCGCCGCGCCGCTTATTTTAATCAAATCATAGCACCGCACATCGGGGAGCAGAAATTGCTCCTCGATTTGGCATGCGGTACCGGTAGCCTGTCAATTGCGCTTTCGCAGCTCGGCTATGAGGTTATCGCTGCCGACGCTTCGCCGCAGATGCTGTCTGTCGCGCAGCAAAAGGCCTGTGAGGCCGGGACACAGATTTTGTTTTTAAACCAGCGCATGGAGACGCTGATCTCTACGGCACGATAGACGCCTGCGTCTGCGCGCTCGATTCTTTGAATCACCTCACCGATCCCCGCGCCCTGCGCCGCGCCCTGTCGCGCGTCTCGCTTTTTTTAGCGCCGGGGGGCGTATTTGTGTTTGATATGAACACACCCTATAAGCATAAAACGCTGCTGGCCGACAACAGCTATGTATATGAGGACGGGGATACGGTATGCGTTTGGCGCAATAAAACCGACGAGGCCCTACTGACTGAAATTTCGCTGGATTTTTTTACCCGGCAGACTGACGGGCGTTATATCCGTACCGGCGAACGCTTTTTTGAGCGCGGGTATTCCGTGCAGCAGCTTTCGGACATGCTTTCAGGCGTTGGGCTGACGCTGGCGGCGCTTTATGCCGACGACAGCTTTGACGCGCCGGACGATACCTCGGAGCGGTATATTTTTGTAACTAAAAAGGGGAACTGAATTCATGGGCAAGCTGCTTAGAGCCATTACGACCGACGGCGCCATTCTGGCGACAGTGCTCGATTCCACCGACATGTGCAACCGCGCCGAGCAGATTCATCAAAGCTCCGCAACGGTTACGGCGGCTGTCGGACGGCTGCTGACGGCAGCTTCGATGATGGGGGCCGCGCTTAAAAACGATGCGGATACCATTACGCTGCGCATTTCGGGTAAGGGGCCGGCCGGAACGGTAATAGCCGTCTCGGACGCCTTTGGCAATGCACGTGTCTCGGTCGTCAATCCGGTTGTTGAACTGCCGCTCAACGACAAGGGCAAGCTGGACGTAGGCGGCGCAATCGGTACCGACGGCTTTCTGTCTGTTATACGCGATTCGGGAACAGGCGAGCCGCAGACCGGCTATTCGCCCATTGTTACCGGCGAGATCGGGGATGACCTGACCTATTTCTTTGCAAAGTCTGAGCAGGTGCCCACGGTGTGCGCGCTCGGCGTTCTGGTTGCACCCAATCTCTCGGTGCAGGCCGCGGGCGGCTATCTGTTGCAGCTGCTGCCCGGCGCAGGAGACGATACCATTGAGCAGCTCGAAAAGGCGCTGCCCGACGTTCCCTCCGTTTCCGCCATGATTGACAACGGCCTTTCGGGGCGGGATATTCTCGACCGCGCACTGGCCGGTTTTGAGTATGAGGTTATCGAAGAGCGTGAGGTAGCGTACCGCTGCGATTGCTCGCGTGAGCGGGTGGAGCGGGTGCTTATCAGTCTGGGGCGCGAGGAGCTCGAACGTTTGGTGCAGGAGCAGACAACCACCAATGTGGAATGCCATTTTTGTGAAAAACGTTATGCCTTTACGGGGGCGCAGCTGTTAAATTTAATAAAATAGCCCGGTATCATGCGCTTTTTCGCGCTGATTATATAAAATGAAAATTTAACCGCAAAAAAGTGATTATTCTTGCAAAAAGGGGTTGACATATTCGCCCTTTTGCGATAAAATAATCATCGTCGCCGAAATGCGAAGGCTGTGGGAGCATAGCTCAGCTGGGAGAGCATCTGCCTTACAAGCAGAGGGTCACAGGTTCGAGCCCTGTTGTTCCCACCACATAAGGCCTGGTAGTTCAGTCGGTTAGAACGCTAGCCTGTCACGCTAGAGGTCGTGGGTTCGAGTCCCATCCAGGTCGCCAATTTTCTCTATCCTTTATGGCGGAAGCGGACAAATTGTCTGTGGATAGAGCCCGGTAA